>JANLSY010000320.1:0-9678 GCA_031362665.1 Sphingomonadales bacterium | reverse complement strand
CGACGCTCTGGAAGAGGATGATGACGTCCAGACCGTGTGGGGCAATTATGACGTTTCCGACGAGGTCATGGCGAAGCTGGGATGATAATCCTCGGACTTGACCCCGGCCTAGGCACGACAGGCTGGGGCGTTATCCGTAAGGAAGGCAATCGGCTGAGCCATATAGACAATGGCGAGATCGATACCGATGCGAAACTGCCGCTGGCGAACCGCCTGTTGTTGCTCGACGCAAAGCTGAGTGCGGTCATAGACGAATTCCGTCCTGACGCCGTTGCGGTCGAGGAAGTGTTCGTAAACAAGAACCCGCAATCGACGCTCAAGCTCGGGCAGGCACGTGGCGTGGTGCTGCTCGGCGCCGCTAAAGCGCGCGTGGTTGTCACCGAATACGCCGCGCGGCTGGTCAAAAAGTCGGTAGTCGGCACCGGCAAGGCCGACAAGGCACAGATTGCCGCAATGCTCCGGGTGCTGCTTCCGGGCCTGAAACTGGCGGGCGAGGATGCGGCGGATGCGCTCGCGGTGGCGATTACCCATGCCCACCATATTCGCGGTTGATTGGTTCACGCAGAGGCGCAGAAACCGCAGAGAAAAATATTGGGGTCGAACCTCTGCGTTCTCTGCGCCTCTGCGTGAATCTTCTGCCTGTTCTCTCGATGTTCCCGTTTTACTTGCCCTTGGGTCCGCCGCGCGCTAACCGTCGCATTTGAAGGGGCGGACATGATCGCAAAGCTTTACGGCCGGATTGACGAAAGCGGCGTCGACCATCTGGTAATCGACGTTAATGGCGTCGGTTATCTGGTACAGGCAAGCGCCCGGACGCTGGCGGCGCTCGGCAAGACCGACGATTTCGCCACCGTGTTCACCGAAATGCAGGTCAGCGAAACCGACATGCGCCTGATCGGCTTTGCCACCAAAGAGGAACGTGACTGGTTTCGCCTACTGACCGGCGTGCAGGGCGTCGGCGGCAAGGTCGGGTTGGCCATATTGTCGGCGATTGAACCCGCAGACCTCGCGCTCGCCATCGGTAGCGGCGATGCGGCGATGGTCGCGCGGGCGAATGGCGTCGGGCCGAAACTTGCGAGCCGCATCGTCAACGAACTGAAAGACAAGGTCGGCGCGCTGGCTGGCATCGGCGGCGGCGCGAAACTGATCGCCGCAGCCAGCGGTAGCCACGCCAGCGACGCAATGTCCGCACTCGCCAATCTGGGCTTCAAGCCAAGCGAGACGGGGAGCGCGGTGGCACATGCGGTTGAGGAACTGGGGCCGGATGCGTCGCTGGATGCGCTGGTGCGGCTGGCGTTGAAGAGGGCTTCGCGGTGATGCGTAAACTTGGGTTCTTAAATACTCCCTATTTCGAACTTTTCGCCATCCCAATGGGCGCATTTGCCGACAAAGACTTTCCCGTGCCGCATTACCCGGTATGGGAGTGGCGCAAGCATCGCTGGGTGACAATCCACGGCGTTGATGTCGATCATAATGATTAGGGTGAGGCGATGAGCTTTTCGGTAGTCTGGGAATTCAACGTGCCGGAAGGCAACCGCGCGGCGTTCGAGCGGGCGTATGGCAGCGAAGGGCCGTGGGTCGATCTGTTCCGGGAAGCCGACGGTTTCCTTGGCACATGGCTACTGCGCGACAAGGAGCATGTCGGCAAATATCTGAGCCACGACCGTTGGGACAGCCGCGAGGCTTATGAAGAATTCAAGCGGCTTTTTGCCGAGCGGTATAATGATATGGACGAAGACCTGGGTGGGCTTGCCACGCGCGAAAACTATATCGGCAGCTATGACGAGATTAGCGGGTGACAGACGACGACCGCCTGACCACGCCGGACAAAAGGCCCGAAGATGTCGATGCGGCGTTGCGGCCAAAGACTCTTGGCGAATTTATCGGGCAGGCGGCGGCGCGGGATAATCTGCGGGTGTTTATCGAGGCCGCCAAGGGGCGTGGCCAGCCGCTTGACCATGTATTGTTCTTCGGCCCGCCGGGTCTCGGCAAGACTACGCTGGCGCAGATTGTCGCCAAGGAAATGGGCGTCGGGTTTCGGGCCACGTCCGGCCCGGTCATTGCCAAATCGGGCGATCTGGCGGCGCTGCTCACTAATCTTGAAGACGGCGATGTCCTGTTCATTGACGAAATCCACCGGCTCAGCCCCGTGGTCGAGGAAATCCTCTACCCGGCGATGGAGGACCGTGCGCTCGATATCATGATCGGCGAAGGGCCGTCGGCGCGGTCGGTACGGATCGATTTGCCTGCGTTCACTTTGGTCGGTGCGACCACGCGGCAGGGGTTGTTGACCACACCGTTGCGTGATCGCTTCGGCATTCCGGTGCGGCTGAATTTCTACACCCATGCAGAGCTTGAACTCGTCGTCACTCGCGCCGCACGGTTGCTCGATCTGGGCATTGCGCCAGACGGCGCGAACGAAATCGCCAAGCGTGCACGCGGCACCCCGCGCATCGCCGGACGGCTGCTGCGTCGCGTGCGCGATTTCGCCAATGTCGCGGGCGAGCCGACTGTTACGGCCAAAATCGCCGATAGCGCGCTCAACCGGTTGGAGGTCGACGCGCTCGGACTTGACGCGATGGACCGGCGTTACCTCCACATGATTGCCGACATTTATCGCGGCGGCCCGGTCGGTGTGGAGGCGCTGGCCGCCGGCCTGTCCGAACCGCGCGACACGATCGAGGATGTGGTCGAGCCCTATCTGCTTCAACTGGGCCTCATTGCCCGCACCGGACGTGGCCGCTGCCTCAACGCACCGGGCTGGAAGCATCTGGGACTGAACCCGCCGGCGGGCTCACAAGACGGACTGTTCGACAAATAGCTGCGACGAACCGAGTTTTTATTCGCGGTGCCCCCTTTCGGTCATGGAATCCTTGCGGTAAGCCGTCAACCGATGTCGGTCCCCACCCCCTATCAAGGCCATTTCGACGGCACCCGCCATTTATTCGCAGTGCGTGTCTATTTCGAGGACACCGACTTTTCGGGCGTCGTCTATCACGCCCGCTATCTGCATTTCATGGAGCGCGCACGGTCGGACATGCTGGCGCGCGTGGGTATCGACCAGCGCGTGGTGCATGAAGACGGCCAAGGCGCGTATGCCGTCACTGAAATGAACATCAAATATCGCCGCCCAGCGAAGTTTGACGATGCGCTGCTCGTCGTCAGCACCGTCGAGGCGGTGCGCGCCGCAAGCTGCGACATTCATCAAACAGTCATGCGCGGCAGCGAAATACTGACCGAGGCACGGGTCACCGCCGCCTTCGTCTCCCCCGACGGCAAACCGCGTCGCCAACCCGCGCATTGGGTTGCCGCGTTCCAGCCGATCATTAATCGAACCGCAGAAAAGGCACGCACATGAATTTCCTCATCTTGGCTCAAGGTGCGAGCTTTTCTCCTATCGAACTATTTCTGCAGGCTGACTTGGTCGTGAAGGCGGTTATCATCGGGCTCGCGGTAGCCAGCATCTGGGCGTGGACGATCATTTTCAGTTTCATGCTCAAAATGTCGAAAATCAATCGCGAGAGCGACAAGTTTGAGAAGGAATTTTGGGCCAGTAGCGATATTGATGGCTTTTACGGTGGCTATGGCAAAAGCGATCTGCCGGTTGCCAAAGTCTTTTCCGCAGGTGTTGCCGAATGGCGGCGCTCGACCAATGGCAAAAGCATCGACCGCGCAGGTACACGCGAACGGCTGGCGACGGCGATGGACGCAACGATTGCAGCAGAAGCAGACAAGCTCGCTAACCGATTGAACTTTCTTGCCACCACGGGCTCGGTCGCGCCCTTTGTCGGACTGTTCGGGACGGTCTGGGGCATCATGCGCAGTTTCGCCGCGATTGCCGCCGAGCAGAATTCATCACTTGCTGTGGTCGCGCCGGGCATTGCCGAAGCGCTATTCGCCACCGCCATCGGCCTGTTCGCCGCAATTCCGGCAGTTATCGCTTACAACCGCTTTTCGCACCGGCTGAACCAATATGAAGCGCGCATGGGGCGCTTTGCCGATGGTTTTCACGGGACGTTAAGCCGCGAATTGGAGCGCGAAGGCTAAGCCATGGCAATGAACCTCTCTTCGGGCGGTAGACGCCAGCGCGGTCGTGGGTCACGCCGCGCGCCGATGGCCGACATCAACGTCACGCCCTTTGTCGATGTCATGTTGGTACTGCTCATCATCTTCATGGTCACCGCGCCGTTGCTGGTGACCGGCGTGCCGGTCGAGCTACCAGAAAGTCGCGCCAATGCGCTCGACCAGAAGGACAAGCCAATCGAGATTGCCATCGATAAAGGCGGCGTGACTTTCATCGATGGCACCGAGGTGCCGCAGAGCGAGCTTCCCGCGCGCCTCGAAGAGATTGCAGCCGCGCAGGACGCGGACAATCCCCGCCAGATCATGCTGCGCGGTGATACTGCGATCAGCTATGGTCAGATGATGCGCGTAATGGGTGAGCTGAACCGCGCGGGCCTGAACAGTGTCAGCCTGGTCACTACAGGTTCAGGGAACGAAAACTAACCAAATGGCGATGGACCGGACAGAAAAACTGGGACTGGGCGCTGCGGTCGGCGGCCATGTCGTGCTGCTGAGCGCGATGGCGCTCGGGCTGTTGATATCCGACGAATCGTTGAAAAAGCCCGAAGCGATTTCTGTGTCGCTGGTTGGCGAAATCGCCGAAGTCTCGACTGCGCCCGATGCCATTCAGGAAGAATCCGCACCGCCCGCACCTGCCGAGGCTGAACCCGCCGAACCGCCGCCAGCACCGGTGATGCAAATCGAAAAGCCGGTGGAGAAAAAACAGGTCAAGCCAGTGCCCACACCATTGAAGCGTGACATTCCGCCGCCTGCCAAGACTGCAGTCAAAAAAGTAGCGGTGAAGCAGCCGCCCGCCAAGACCAGCACTGCGACCGCCAAATCAGGCAAGGGAACGACACCCGCCAAACCCGGCGGACTGAGCAAAAGCTTCGAAGACAGTATCAGCAATATCGGCAAAGCCCCCGGCGCGGGCAAGGCCGTCGGAACACCAGCCGCCAAATCCGCAGCCGAGGTTCGGCGTTCGGTGAGCGTGTCGCTCGCCAGCCAGATCCGCAGCCGCGTCCGCGCTTGCGCTCCTTCAGGCGTCGATATCAACAAAATCGAGACCTTTGTGACCTTGAGCCTCGATTCGTCGGGCCGCCTCAATTCGGTGCGTTTCGACAAGCAGGTCGGTGTTAACGACAGCAACCAGCCTCAGGCAGGTCCGCTCAAGGATTGCATCTTGCAAGCCGTCCGCGCGGCATCGCCTTATGAAGGCCTCGATTCCGAATATTATGAGGTCTGGAAAAACCATGCGCTGCGCCTGCGCGCAACGGGATAAGGAATGAAAATGTCTATACGTTCACTCTTTGCTGCACTGTTTGCCTTGATGTTGCCCTTGGCTGCACAGGCACAAACCGCTGCCCCGCCGCCTATTCCGGCGCAAGACGATGAACCCGAGCTTGTCGAGTTCGACACCGCCAAAACGCGCTCTATCGCCGTCCCCGCCTTGGTCGCCCCGTCGCCCGCCGACACGCCTGCAGGCAACAGTATCGCATTGGGCCGCCAGATTGCTGAAGTCATTTCTGCCGACCTGCGCGCCTCCGGCGTGTTCACTACACAAGGCCCCAACGGCCTGCGCGCGATCAGCATCGGCGAAGTGACTGCTCCCGCCTTTGCCGAATGGAAGGCGCGCCCCGTCGAGCAACTCGTCCAAGGCTTCGTCCGCGTCGGTGGTGACGGCAATCTGACCGTGGGTTGCTATCTCTATGATGTCGGCTTCGGTAACGAAACCACCCGCCTTGGCTTCAACGTTCCCCCGCGCGAATGGCGGCGGGCGGCGCATAAATGTGCGGATGCCATCTACTCCAAACTCACCGGCGAGCTGCCCTTTTTCGACAGCCGCATTGCATATATTGCCGAGACGGGCCCCAAGGGCAAACGCGTCAAGCGCCTCGCGATCATGGATTCGGACGGTGCGAACCACCGCTTCATCACCAACGGCCAGTCGACTGCGCTCACCCCGCGTTTCTCGCCGAACTACAAGTCGATCCTGTATCTGAGCTACGTCGACGGCAATCCGCGCATCTATGTCTATGACATCGATGCCGGACGGCAGCGGTTGATAACGCAGTCGCGCAATCCGACATTCGCCCCGCGATGGTCGCCCGACGGGCAGACCATCCTCTATTCGATGGCAATCGCTGGTAACACCGACATCTACAAGATTTCCACCACTGGCACCGGCACGCCGGTCAAACTGACCAGTTCGCCCAGCATCGATATCGGGGGGAGCTTCTCCCCTGACGGGCGGCAGATCGTGTTCGAAAGCGACCGGTCGGGCAGCCAGCAGATTTACGTGATGGACGCCGATGGCAGCAACCAACGGCGGATCAGCTTCGGCTCGGGCCGTTATGCGACACCTGAATGGAGCCCGCGCAACGACCTGATCGCTTACACCCGCATCGCCGGCGATTTCCGCGTCGGCACGATGCGCCCCGACGGTTCGGACGAACGCCTGCTAACCGATAGCTGGCAGGATGAGGCGCCGACGTGGGCCCCCAATGGCCGCGTCATCCAGTTCTTCCGGACCGCCAAAGGCAGCGGCAAGACCAGCATCTGGCAAGTCGACCTGACCGGCTCGAATGAGCGCAAGCTCGCGACTCCGGTCGACGGGTCAGACCCGGCATGGGGACCGATTTTGCCGTAACCAAGTTTATCCGTTAATGTGGGGCCAGACCTAAGGAGAATCGCCATGAAAAACAGCATCAAAATGGCCGCGATATTGCTGGCATCGACCGCGCTCGTTGCCGGTTGCGGCAAAAAGAAGGTAGAAGAGCTTCCTCCCGTCGCTGAAGGCACTGAGGGCCAGACGCCAACCGATCCCAATGCGGGCGTCGGCCAGATTGTGCCGGGCAGCCAGGAGGACTTCCTTCAATCCGTCGGCCAATATGGCGACCGCATCTTCTTCGATACCGACAAATTCAACGTCGATGCCGAGGATCAGTCCACCTTGCAGCGGCAAGCGCAATGGCTGGCACAATATCCCAATGCACGCGTGACCGTCGAAGGCCATGCCGACGAACGCGGCACGCGCGAATATAACCTCGCATTGGGTGAGCGCCGGGCCAATTCAGCGAAAAACTATCTCGCGTCATTGGGCGTCGATGCAAGCCGCGTCCAGACTGTCAGCTACGGCAAGGAACGCCCGCAAGCGCTCGGTTCGGACGAGCAATCATGGGCCCAGAACCGTCGTGCAGTGACGGTGACGGTTCAGTAATCCTTTGGGCGACGCGGTTTTGTCGAACTGCGTCGCCAATTCGCGCTGCTATTCTTGACAGCACCCGCCCCTTCCGCGCATCAAAGCTGTCAACGATTGGGGGCAACACATAAATGAGCGAAGATCAGACACAGCGCCACAGCGCTTTCCGGTTCCACGGAACGTGGCAGGAATTTGCCGGAATTGCCTTTCCCAACCTGCTGCTGACCATCGTAACGCTGGGCATCTACCGTTTCTGGGCTACTACGCGCGAACGCGAGTATCTGTGGGGCAAGACCGATTTCATTGACGAGCGGCTCGAGTGGACCGGGCGGGGGATCGAGCTGTTTATCGGCTTTATCATGGTTTTCCTGTTGCTCGGCGTGCCGCTGATCCTGATCCAGCTCGTAAACAATGGCCTGATTTTTCGGGGCGAGGTGTATTTGGTTATCGCGATCAATGTGCTGCTATTCGCGCTGATTTTCTATCTCACCGGCGTCGCCTATTTTCGTGCGCTACGGTACCGCCTTAGCCGCACTTATTGGCGCGGCATTCGCGGCGGCAGCGATAATCCCGGTTTCCAGTACGGTTTGTCCTATATGTGGAAAAGCTTCGTCGGCTGGCTGCCGATTTTCCTGATGGTCCCGTGGTCGATGATCTCGCTGTGGAACGAACGTTGGAACGCAATGAGCTTTGGCCCACACCGTTTTTCGGCAAACGCCGAATGGAAACCGCTGATGAAGCGCTATTTGCTATTTTATCTGGTGCCGTTTCTGATCTTTGTAGGCGCCGTCATATTCGGCATTGCCATGGCGGCATCAGGAGGCCAGCCTGATGCGTTGAGCGGCACCGGAATGGCAGTCGGCGGTATCTTACTCATCTTTGCGGTGTTGGCACTTTACATCATCCTGCCCCTCGCGGCGCTGGCCTTTTACAGCAAATATTTCCGGCTCGCTGTCGGCGGGCTCCGGCTCCACAATCTCGAATTCGACTTTCGCGCGCGTGCACCCGACTGGATATTATTCTTCCTTGCCAACATGGCGATTGTCATCTGCACATTGGGCATCGGCTATATCTTTATGCCGTATCGCAACTGGAAATTTTTCGTCGACCATATGGAAGCCTTTGGTGAAATCAACATCGACGAGCTGACCCAGTCGGAAACCATTGTCTCGAAACATGGCGAGGGCTTGCTCGATGCGTTTGATGTCGGCGCGATATGACGACGCCAACCTTCTTCGACGCTTGGCATTATGACGGCAAGAGCGCCGTGCGCCGCAAGGTCGAGGTGCAAACCATCGGCCAGCAGTTCTTCCTGCTCGAAACCGAACGGCGGCATGGTCCGTTTGCCTTTATCGATGTGGAATATGTCACGCACAAGGGCGATGTCGATGTCTATGGCCTGACCGGCGAAGATGGCTGGCGGCTGATGCTGTCGGGGCCGGTACCAACCGAACTCGCGGCGATGCTTCCCGCTCGACGCCGATATGGCGGCTGGGTTGACCGGCTTGGCCTGGGCAAGGCAACGATTGCCTTCACCATCGCCAGCGTAGCAGCGGTCGCGGTCGTGTTATTCAGCCCCCAATGGCTGGCACCACTCATCCCCGCAAGCGTGGACAAGAAACTGGGCGATGCAATGGTCGGCGATTTTGGCGGGCGATTTTGCAGCACGCCAGCTGGCGACGCAGCGCTTAAGAAACTGGTCGCTTCGCTCGACGCAAACCCCGGTGACCTTCAAGTCGAAGTCGCCAAGATCGACATGATCAACGCGGTGGCATTGCCGGGCGGCAAGGTCATTTTGTTCGACGGCTTGGTCAAACAGGCACGCTCGCCCGACGAGGTAGCGGGCGTGCTCGCCCATGAAATTGGTCATGTCCGCGAAAAGCATGTGATGCAGGCGCTGTTGCGGCAGATGGGCTTGGCTGTCGTATTGGGCGGCGTCGATGGCAACAGCGGCGCGCTGGTCAACAATATGCTGGCGATGAGTTACAGCCGCGAATCCGAAGCCGAGGCCGACGCGCATTCGATGAAGGCGCTGGGTAACGCCGCGATTTCGCCTGTCGCGACAGCCTCTTTCTTCGAGCGGCTATCGCAGCTCGATGGCAGCGCACGTGGTGGCGATGAGGGTCAAGGGATAGCAGGCTATATGTCCAGCCATCCGCTGTCACGCGAACGCAAGAAGGCGTTCGAAAAGAGCATCGTCAAAGGCAAAGACTACAAACCCGCGCTGACTTCCGCCGAATGGACCGAACTGAAAACCATGTGCACACAAGACCGCAAGGCGAAATCCGGCTTCGGCTTTGATTTTGACTAAACGCTGCGTTATGGCGGCGCAAAGGAGTAACCAGCCCATGTTCCGCCGCCTGTTTATCGATCACCCCAAAAGCGTAGACGAAAATTATGTCGAGCATTTCGGT
>JANLSY010000316.1:0-10902 GCA_031362665.1 Sphingomonadales bacterium | reverse complement strand
GATAACGCAGGCGGCATTGCCGAAATGTCCGAGATGGACAAATCGGTTCGTGAGAAGACCGATGCGCTTGACGCTGTTGGTAACACCACCAAGGCTGTGACCAAGGGCTATGCCATCGGTTCGGCGGCATTGGCGGCGCTTGTGTTGTTCGGTGCTTACACCGCCGACTTGGCGTTCTATTCGGAGAAACTCGGCCTTGCTGAAGGCGGCGTCGATTTCACGCTGATGAACCCTTATGTCATCGTCGGTCTGCTACTCGGTGCATTGTTGCCCTATCTCTTCGGAGCGATGGGCATGACTGCGGTCGGCAAAGCAGCCGGTGAAGTGGTGAAGGACGTTCGCGACCAGTTTGCGAACAACCCCGGCATCATGGACGGCACGTCAAAGCCCGATTATGCGCGCACCGTTGACTTGGTTACCAAGGCGGCAATCCGCGAAATGATTATCCCGTCGTTGTTGCCGGTAGTGGCGCCAATTGCGGTTTATTTCATCATCAGCTGGGTTGCTGGCCCCGCACAGGGCTTTGCAGCCTTGGGCGCGCTGCTCTTAGGCGTGATCGTCGGCGGTCTGTTCGTTGCTATCTCGATGACCTCGGGCGGCGGCGCATGGGACAATGCCAAGAAGTATATTGAAGACGGCAATCACGGCGGCAAGGGTTCGGAGGCTCATAAGGCAGCCGTGACCGGCGACACCGTTGGCGATCCTTACAAGGACACTGCAGGACCCGCGGTAAACCCGATGATCAAGATCACCAACATCGTGGCACTCCTGCTTTTGGCTGCTTTGGCGCACGGGATGTAAGCCTCGGGCTTAACTGAAACGCAAAGACCCCGCCGGAAGAGATTCCGGTGGGGTTTTTCTTGTGGGTTCAGAATGCGCTCGTCGAAAAATTTCCGCATAAGGATTTTACCCCGCTTGCGTCTCCTATTATCCTCCGTATATCGGTCATCACATGGTTTTTGCTGGGGAGCAGAGCAAGTGAACAGTCTAATCAAAACAAGTTTCCTGATTGGTGCAACTTTGGGCGCGCTGGTGCCCAGCCTAGGTTGGGCAGATGACGGCGCGGTATCTGCCGCAGTGCAATCCGCGACAGCCGCGCCATCGTCTGTTGCACCGGCACGGCTCGGTACCGGTATTTTCGTAAAAAAAGCCAATATGCAGCAGCCTCGCCTATCGCCCGATGGCACGAAGCTGGCGTATATGATGAACGACAATGGTAGGGCTGCACTCGCGTTGCTTGACCTTACCGTCCCCGGAGCGAAGCCAAGGGTTATCATGGCCGGAGAAGAATCGCGCGAATCCGGTGATCGCTCGGTCGAAGGACATCGCTGGGTCGGTAACAATAATATCGTCGTCACCATTTCCATGTTCGAAGATTTGGGCAACGGGCCGGGTTCTTTCACCCGATTGGTCTCAATTGATCTTGCAACCGGCAAGTTAACGCAACTTGCTTGGGATGGGGCGGGGAGCGGAGCAGCGGACATCCAGTCAATCGACCATGAAGCCGGTGAGCTTGTTCTCGGCCGTAACATCGTCTGGACGAGCAACGAGCGTCTCGATAACCCGCAAGTCGTGCGGGTAAACGTCAAGACCGGTAAAATGTCGATCGTGCAGAACCAGAATCCCGAGGTAAGTGGTTGGGTGGTCGATGGAAAAGGCGTCGTACGGGCCGGGCTTAGCTATGATGGCGATACTGGCAAGTTACGGATGATGTACCGGTCCGATCCAAAACAGAATCTCACCACCGTGATGAACGAAGTTCGCCAATTCACCGGCGGCGCACCCGAGCCGGAACTATTCATCCCAGGAACCGACATCGCCTATGCTCTTTCGCGCAAGGATGGCTTCAATAAAGTCTATAAACTCAATATGAGCAATATGGAGTTGGGCGCCCCGGTTTACGAGACTCCCGGCTTCGATATCGACAGTATCATTCCGAATAAAGATGCCACAGGTATCGATGGATACCGGACGTTTAACGGGACGTATAAGGAAGTCTGGGTCAATCCGCTTCACAAAGAAATTGTACAAGCGGGTGAAGATCTATTTGGCAAGGGTCAGGTCAACCTGATAAATCTGGCGCGCGATGAATCGAAAGCGATTTTAAGCGTCGGCGGCACGGTCAAGCACACTGGATTCTACTTGTATGATTTGAAATCTGGCAAGGTGAACTTGCTGAACTGGCGAAATGTCGCGTTGAAGGACACGCCGATGAACCCAGTGAAAGCCGAATGGTACACAGCGCGCGACGGGATGAAGCTGCAGGCGATTGTAACCTATCCGCGCCATCGGACCGGCAAGAAACTACCAGTTGTCATTATGCCGCACGGCGGGCCGTTCGGCGTAATTTCCGCGACGAATCAGAATGAACCTTGGTCGCAGCCGCTAGCCGAGGCCGGCTATGTCGTGATCCAGCCCAATTACCGCGGTTCAGGCGGCTATGGTAAGGAGTATGAAGAGGCGGGGCGCAAAAAAGACGGCTATGGCGTGAAGATGCAGGACGACCTCAACGACCTGCTCAAGGTATATGGTGACAAGGGCATTGTTGACCCAAATCGCGCCTGCATAATGGGTTGGTCCTATGGCGGATATGCCGCAGCGCGCGGTGCCCAGCGCGATGGCAATATCTGGAAATGTGCTATCGCGGGTGCCGGAGTATATGACTTCCCGATGATGACAGCATGGGACAAAAAGAATTTGGGTAAATTTAGTTCCGGCTTTCAAGCGACTTCGGACGATCCCAAAGGCATATCCTCTGCTCAAAACACCGACGGAAAATGGGCACCGATTCTGATAGTGGCGGGCGCTCGGGACCGGCGCATTCCTCTAGAGCAATCCCGCACATTGGTGTCGCGATTGAAATCGTCGGGCAAAGTCGAAGGCGTTGACTTTAAATATATCGAGCAAAAACAGGGCACCCATAACCTTCCCTATGACGATGTCCACATCCAGTGGATTCAGGAAGCCGAAGCTTGGCTAGGCAAATATAACCCTGCATATTTGCCGACCGATACCGACAAACCAGCGGCCGTCGCTACAAAAGTCGCTTCCAACTAATCGCAGCGACAGCCGAAGCGCCGCCCCTCCAAATACCCGGACGGGCGGCCTTTCATTTACCTTATTAGCAATTTCTTTGCCGCTTTGCGCTAAATGTACCTAGTTTCGCAAATGTACAAAGGGGCAAAGTGGCAACGCGAGCAATAGATACCGCATGTGCGGCAGATATTAGCCACCAGCTGTTGGGCTGGCGGGGGTTGTTTGATACGCGCTTCTTGTCTGCGTGGGATGACCTTGCCCAGCATGCGTCAGAACCCAATGCCTTTGCCGAAAGCTGGTTTCTGCGGCCTGCGCTGGAGCAATTCGATTCTGCAAACCACGCGCAAATTTTTACGATTTGGAACGGTAACCTGCTTTGCGGATTGATGCCGGTTTCCCCGCAGTCGCGGTACGGCCGATGGCCCGTGCCGCATGTCCAGAACTGGGTGCACCACAATGCTTTTCTTGGCACGCCTTTGGTGCGCGCCGGATACGAGCAAAGTTTTTGGCAGGCATATCTGGAACAGATAGACCGCGAACCAGGTCAGGCGCTGTTCGCGCACATCCATTGTCTGACGGTCGGCGGCATAGTCGCAGAGGCGCTTGAAAAAGTATGCGCCGACCAGAACCGCCGCTGCGCGCTGGTCTACAGCGCCGAACGCGCTTTGTTGGAGAGCGGCCTTGCGCCCGACGCTTATCTGGAAGCTGCGGTCCGAAGCAAAAAGCGTAAAGAATTGCGGCGACAAAAAAACCGGCTTGCCGAAGAAGGCGCGCTGACCTTTACGAGCGACGACAGCGCAACCGGCCTTGCGGAATGGACACAGGAGTTTCTCGCGCTCGAACATAGAGGGTGGAAGGGCGGTAACGGTTCGGCGCTGGCTTGTGCCCAACAGACGCGTGCACTGTTCGCTGAAACTTTAGCGGGCGCGGCGGCGGCAGGAAAGCTCCAACGGCTTGACTTGCGGTTGGATGGCAAACCGCTGGCAATGCTAGTGAACTTCCTATGTGCGCCGGGCAGTTTCTCTTTCAAGACCGCATTCGACGAAGATTACGCGCGCTTTTCTCCCGGTGTTCTGCTGCAGATTGAAAATCTGTCATTACTCGACCACCCTAATGTCGAATGGTGTGACAGTTGCGCCGCCGAGGGGCATCCGATGATTGATAGCCTGTGGACCGGCAGGCGGGCCGTAGGCCGCTACTCTGTTGCAATTGGAGGTTCAGGCCGCCGCGCTATTTTCGGAGCGTTGTTGAACGCCGAACTGGCCCGAAGCGCATCACGTAAAACGAAAACCGAAACAGGAGATGACGCATGACCGCGATCTTCGATTCTACCGCGCGCCAGCTTTTTGCGAGCCATTATCCCGAAACGCCCCACAAACTGACGCATAACCTGCGCGATCATCCATTGTTGAGCATTGAGGCGCTAGCGGAGCTGGGCGAGGCGCTGCCGGTGACTTCCATCGAGTATAACAAAGGTGACCTGCCAGTTGGTATCGATCCTGCGCTGGTTCCTGCAAATGGCCTGAGCATCGGCGATACCATTCGTTTGGTCGAAACCAGCGGTAGCTGGGCGGTGCTGAAAAATATCGAGCAGCAGCCCGAGTATCAGGCACTGCTGATGGGCCTGTTGACCGAGCTTAAACCGCATATCGAGGAGAAAACCGGACGGATGCTAAAGCCGCAGGGCTTTGTCTTCGTTTCAAGTCCGAATGCTGTCACGCCGTATCATTTTGATCCCGAGCACAACATCCTGCTGCAACTGCGCGGCACCAAGGTGATGACGCAATTCCCTGCGGGCGATAGCCGCTTTGCGCCCGATGAAACACATGAAGGCTATCACACCGGCGGGCACCGCAATCTTGTCTGGCGCGATGAGTTGGCGTCAGGCGGAACCGAATGGCCGCTCAAGCCCGGCGAGGCCCTGTTCGTGCCGGTTATGGCTCCGCATCATGTCAAGAATGGTCCCGCTGTGTCGATCTCGCTCTCGATTACCTGGCGCAGCGACTGGAGCTTTGCCGAAGCCGATGCGCGCGCCTTTAACGGTATACTGCGCAAGGTCGGAATGCGTCCAAACGCTCCGGGCCGATTCCCTGCGCAGAATATTGCCAAGGCATATGCGTGGCGTGCAATCAGCAAGCTGCGCGGTGTGCGTTAGCTGGGCGTAGCGTCATTTATCTTGCGGGCCGACCGGATCATGATTTCCCCAAGATTTTCAGTATTTGCAGTTACCACCATGCAAGGCGCCTTGAAACGCTGACCTTCGCAAACTTCCCATTTCTCGCCTTCGAAAACTGCGATGCTGCCGATGGTGAATTCGGTCGACATGCTTGTGCGGTCTTTGGTCACTTCGAAATAATCGCCGGTAAAATTTTGGCCGGAATAAAAGGTCAGCATACCCTTGCTGGTTTTCACTTTTCCAGCGGCAACAGCCGCGATTGGAGCCGCGACCACTAAGCCGCAAGTCAACGCCAATGCTAAAATCTTTTTCATCGATTGCTCCGGTATTTATTGAATAGAACCTAGCGGCTAATTGGTCGTCATTCCATAGCTTTCGTTCAGCCAATCTCAGAACCCTAGAATCTCTTTCTGAAGCTCAATTCGAACACCCGCCCACGCGGATCGATAAAGCCGGGCTGATAGCTGAGCGGAACAAGACCGTTTTGGTCGCGGACGTCGATGATGTCGTTCAGAACATTGTCGATGCGCAGCCGGATGCGGCTGCCCTTGAGGAACGGCATTGCCGTGATCACCCGCTTCTGCTGGTCAAGGTCGACGAAGATGAATGCGTTCAATGCGGCAAGGTCGCTGAACCGAAGGTCGCTGCTGCCCGCAAGGCCGTTACCATCCGCTCTCGTACCGCTTTTGTATGTGCCCTCGACGCGAAATCCCATGCCCTTGTGGAACACGCCGCCCGACAATTCTAGTTCATGCCGCGCCGCGCCGCCGTTGCTGTTGGTTGCTGAACCATTCAGCAGGTCAAGCACGGGCACGCCGGGGCGGATTAGGATTTCCTCCTGAATACGGTAGGTGTGATATAGAGCGAGGCTCCAGCGGCTTCCCATGCCGCCACCGGGACCGAAGCCGCTGCCAAAGCGTGGCCCTCCGCCACCGCCGCCACCGGGGCCACGAGGTCCTCCGCCGGCACCGGGTGGACGGCCACCTGCTCCTGGAGGGCCACCAAAGCGGCCACCGCCTTGTGGCTGTGGCCCGATGCTACCCGACACATTGAAGCCCCAGCGGATTCGCTGCGATTCTTCCTTGGCGAAATTGACGGGCCGCTGGTCGACGCTGACCACTCGCCCGCTCGCGTCGCGGACAACGCGCCCGGGAAACGCTGCCTCGATTTCGGGCGTGAGCAGCGGAAAATTGGCTGTGGTGTTCGAGCTGTTATTGCGGAAATACCCGAATTGCAGACTGAAATCCTTGATGAAGGTGGGGCTCCAATTGGCGTTCAAATTCACGTCTCGCCGCTTTTCGGCGATGAGCGATGGGTTGCCACCGCTTATCACGCTGACGAAAGAACTTTGCCCGGTTGCAAAGTCGAAGAAGGCAACATTGGGCGTCACGATGAGCGGATTTCCCAACTGCCCAATACCCGGAGCATTTTCGTCGCCAATCAGATTGGCTTGAAAGGTAAGATTCTTCGCCGGTTGCCAGCGCAGACCAACGCCATATTCCAACAGGTTGCCGAAATCGGACAGTTCGCTGAAGCCGATATTGCCATTGATAGACCACGCACCGATGGCCTTGCCAAGGCCGAAATCGCTTTCGGTCAACGGCAGTTCGGCATTGACCGAATTGCTGAAAACATTCCTGCGCAGCGCCACATCGGTGGTGACACCAGAACGCCATGTCTCGCTGTCTAGCATCTGACGGGTGAAGCCCGATGCAAAAGTCATCTGCACTTCGCCAGCGTGCAGGCGGAACGGTGATCCTGCCAGCGTGCTGCGTGTATCGATGGTTTGCGACAGGCTGCTCGCGAGGTCCGGCGCCAGGAAAAGCAAATTGTCGCCGAAGTTGGCGGCGAACGGATTTGCCGTCCCGGCGAGCACTGCTGCGCGTAGCCCCGCAAAATCGACATTGCGCGTTGTCGTCGTCTGGCTGTCGATGCGGGCATAGTTGCCGGTGACGGTCCAGCGCCAGCCGCCGATCAAGTGGTTGAGTGAGCTGCCGGTTTGAAAGGTATGCGTCTCATTTTCGCGCTCAAGCGCGCGTGGACTGTCGAAATAACGGTTGACGGTAACGTCGGTGCCAAAGGGCGAAAAAGGGCTTGTGCCGGGCAGGACGAAAGTAGCGCCGGGGAGACCCAGCAGCGAGGAACTACCATTCAGCGCATAATTGGCGTTGACCGACAGCGTGCTTTGCGGGCCGATTGAGCGGCTCCAAGTACCGTTGACTTCTAGCCGCTCGGTTTTTGGCAATAGGCTGCGGAATTCACCGATGTTGCCGTCGTTGAGCGCAGCATTATTTGCAGCGAACTGCGCCAGTGTTGGATTGGCAGTCCCGACAGGCACACCGGCCTGCGTTACGAAGCGGCCTGCAAGCGCACTCAAAGCGGGTGAGATTTGACCATTCAAGCCTAGCCCGCTGATATTGCCGTTCTGCGCCAGCAGCGACCCGCCTGCCGAAATCAGCGTCCGTTCGTTTTCGGTAAGACGCGTGGATCTTTCAGCTTGGGCATCGATGCTGAACCTTGTTTTACTGCCAATTGTCACAAAGGTCGCTTCGACTTCATTGGTTGCGAAGCCGCCATCTTCAGGCTGCGCCATCTCAACCTCAGTTATGAAAGAAGCGAAGTTATCCTTCAGGATGAAGTTAATAACTCGCTGGTCGGGTCGGAAACCGTATTTTAGCGCGACCTCCTCGGGGAATATCTGCACCTGTTTGATTGCTTCGGGGGGCAAGTCGCGCAATTCGCGAAAGCCCGATATTCGTTGGCCGTTGAGCAAGACGATTGGTTGGCCGCCACCACGGCCACGTCCCGAATTGGTCTGCGGGGCGACTGCGGCGACCAGGTCGGTTAGCGAAGATGCGCCAACCGCTGCAATATCTGCTTCGTTCAGTTCTTCGACCGGCGGAACATCGGTATCGACGGCACCGCGGATACGCTCGGCAATCACAATTATTTCGCCCGTTTGTTCCTCTTCGGTTTCGCTCGTGATTTCAGGCGTGGCAGTCGTGCCTTGGGTGTTTGCGGAATCCTGCGCTGCGGCAGGTATCGCGGTTGACGCCAGCAACAATGCGGTAAATGCGTATATCTTCATGGGGGGAGGGGGCTTTGCGCTGTTATTTGTTAATTTGGCTTTTAGCCGAGTATATCCTCTGCGAGACATGAACTTTGTCGCATTTTGTCGCAATACGGCGATAGTGCGGTAACTCTTCCCTTTTGCCAGCGCAGCCGCTAAGGGCGCTGCAACATCAAGATAATCCAATATTCAAGGGGCCGAATGGCAAAAGAAGAACTTCTGGAAATGCGGGGCATCATCCGTGAATTGTTGCCCAACGCAATGTTCCGCGTCGAACTGGAAAATGGCCATGAAGTGTTGGGCCACACCGCTGGGAAAATGCGCAAAAACCGTATCCGCGTGCTCGTGGGCGACGAGGTTTTGTGCGAACTCACGCCTTATGATCTGACCAAGGCCCGGATTACGTATCGATTCATGCCTGGTCGTGGCGGACCGGGACCGCAATCCTGACCCTGAATGGGCGCGCTAATACTCGCATCATCGTCACCGCGCCGTCGTGAATTGCTGGCCCGGTTGAACATCGTTCCTGACCGGATTGCGTCCCCCGACATTGACGAAAGTCCGCGCAAGGGCGAGGTTCCGCGCGTCTATGCCATCAGGATGGCGGAGGAAAAAGCGCGCGCGGTCGAGCGCGGCAAGGGCGAGATTGTGATTGCCGGTGATACCACGGTCGCGGTCGGACGCCGGATTTTACAGCAGGCAGCGGATGCAGATATGCAGCGCGGGTTTCTCAAACTGTTAAGCGGACGGCGGCACCATGTTTTAAGCGCGGTCGCGGTCATTGACGGCAATGGGCATTTGCGAACGAAAATTTCCGATAGCATCGTGCGCTTCAAGCGGCTCGGCGACGACGAGATAGAGACCTATGTTACATCCGGCGAGGGTCTGGGCAAAGCCGGCGGCTACGCCATCCAGGGTAGGGCGGAAGCACTTGTGGACTGGATGGCAGGCAGCCATTCCGGGGTGATTGGCCTTCCGCTATACGAAACGCGCGCTCTGCTGCGCGCTGCGGGCTATCCGCTTGACTGAATACTGGATCGACGCAGTACCCGGCGAGCGCCGCGCCGCCTTGATTGAAAATGGTGCTGTTGTTGAGGTCCATTTACAGCGCGATCTCTATTTTGCCCTTGGCGAGGCATGCGCAGGTCGCATCGATCGAAAGACACCGTCGGGAGCCTATATCAAAACCGAAAGTGGCGACGAAGTGCTGGTCCGCCGCAATGCGAAGCAGCCCGAAGGCAGCCGTGTCGATTTCGAAATTACCCGTGAGCCCATTTGCGAACCAGGAAGGGCAAAACCTGCCGAAGCCAAGTTGTTAGACGCGATTCCGATCGTGAATGCCAACAGGGATCAGCTTTGGGAGGCCAGGCTTAAGACAACGGGCGAACTGCCATGCCGTACTGCCGATGTCTCCGCCGCATTTGACGTGGCGCTTGCCGGCGCATCACAGGTGGACGATGTCACCATTAGCTTTCAGCGAACCAAGGCAGGGCTGGTGTTTGACGTCGACGGCTTCGGCGATGCGCTGGTAATCAATCTGGTCGCAGCGAAGGAAATTGCTAGGCTGTTGCGATTGTATCAGGTCGGCGGCATGACCATGATCGACTTTGTGGGGGCTGAATCGAAAGACGCGCGTAATGCCGTCGCCCTCGCTTTTGACTCTGCGGCGGCTGCAGATTCGCGTCCCTTTGAGCGCAGTTCGGTCAACGGCTTCGGGCTGATGCAGGTCGTTCGCGCCCGCCCGCGACCTTCGGTGCTCGACCAGTTATTCGGCACACGCATTGCTGCCCTTTCGGCTGAAACGCAGGCATTATGGTTGTTGAAAGAAGCTTCGTGCTCGTCGGGTTTCGGCCTGCGCACGATAACGGCAACCGCCGACGTTGCAAACCTGCTTACATCGAGCAAATGGGTAGATTTTTTGGGTCAATGCAAACAACAAATGGGCGCCGACCTGGCGATTGTTGCCGACAACAGCATCACCGGCTATGGGCATGTCCATGTCGCGCAAAGCTGATCTTTGTCCGTTGTGCAAGAAGCCTAAGACGGCTGCATTTGCGCCGTTTTGCAGTCAGGGTTGCAAGGATCGTGACCTGTTGCAATGGCTTGGCGAAGGCTATCGTGTTCCGGGGCCGCCAGCGGATTACGAAGACAGTATGGACGGCGGCGAACGCGACTGATTTTGCGCTTGCCAAGGGGCGCATCGGCTCTCTATAGGCTGCGCTCCCACGCGGTTTTGCCCGTGTAGCCCGAGTAGCTCAGGGGTAGAGCAGCGGATTGAAAATCCGCGTGTCGGTGGTTCAAATCCGCCCTCGGGCACCATTTTTGCCTTCGGCAAAAATGCCAAGCATTCCCAGATAATGGAATTCATAATTCGTCATCTCGAACTTGTTTGACCTCTGGTCATTTCATTCCAGGATAACACACAGCGGTGGTGCGTTGTCCCGGAGCCGCAGGCGTGCAAAGCACAAACAAGTTCAGGATGTCGAAATGAGGGGTTGCGCGCCGCCCAAAGAAAAAGCCGGAGCAGCAATGCTGCCCCGGCTCTCTCTCCCCACGAAAGCTCGTGTATTAGAATTTGTACTTCACCGACGCACCATAAGTGCGTGGCTGACTCGGATAG
>JANLSY010000033.1:0-2967 GCA_031362665.1 Sphingomonadales bacterium | reverse complement strand
GATCTATACAGCGCGATACGCGGCGGCGGTGTGGGCCAGGCCGCTGGCGGCATCACGCTCGCCCGCGCGAGTCTTGCAGCAACGGCGCTGACCCCGGCCGGTGGACAGGTCCTGACCAACAACGTTCAATATTCGCTGGCTCCGGAAATGACCCGGCTAAAGGCATTGTTCGACGGTGGCAAAATGGCCCCCCTGCTCAATGTGGGTCCACTCATAACGCCGCTGACACTTGCCCAATATCAAAGCTCCAATCTCGTCGCCAACCCGCGTCCGGCAAAACTGTTTTCGCACAATGACCAGCAGTCAACATGGCAGTCATCGAAACCAGAAGGTGCGACCGATGGCTGGGGCGGGCGAATGGGTGACCTCGCATTATCGAGTAATACCAATTCGCTATTCACCTGCATTTCGGCGACTGGCAATGCGGTATTCCTGTCAGGTCAGCAGGCTTTGACCTATCAAGTCTCGTCGAACGGCGCTTTGGCGGTCAATGGCATAAAAAACAATCTTTTCGGTTCATCCGCCGGAAGTGCCGCATTGCGGACGTTGATGACTCAAACCAGCAACAACGTCTTCGAAGCTGAGTATAATCGGGTCGCTAAAAGGTCGATTGATGCAGAAGGTGTGGTAACGGCAGCTTTGCAACCGATAACGCTCGCCACTTCTTTTACGCCGGCGACCGGCCGCAATTCACTGGCCGAACAGCTGCGGGTCGTAGCTCGCCTGATCGCAGCGCGGCAACCGATGGGTGCTCGCCGTCAGGTGTTCATGGTCAGTATGGGCGGCTTTGACTTGCACGATAACTTAATCCGCAATCAGGGCGGACTTATGGGGCAACTCGATTTCGCCATGGATGCTTTTTACCGCGCAACCGTAGAGCTGGGCGTCGCCGACAAGGTGACGACCTTTACCGCCTCCGACTTTGGACGCACTCTGCAATCCAACGGCGATGGATCCGACCATGGATGGGGGTCCCACCATTTCGTCATGGGCGGGGCAGTAAATGGCGGACGCTATTATGGCGTGGCACCGCAAATTTCTGTCCGCAGCACCGATCAGGTTGGACAGGGTCGTCTACTGCCGACGGTGTCGGTAGACCAATATGCTGCAACGCTTGCCAGCTGGTTCGGCGTTTCCACCTCGGAACTGCCCAGTGTCGCCCCGAACATTGGACGATTCAGCAGCAGTAATCTCGGTTTCATGGCGTAAATCGCACGCAGTTCGTAACCATCATTAGATACAACATCTACAAATTGTTGTTCATACGGTTGCCAACGCTAGGCTCGTAACACTGAGCGATTTGTCGGTCGACAAACAGGTGGGGCCTACAACCCGCGCACAGGTCGCCGAACGCGGATCCCGTTCGCACCAATCGAACAGGTGCCCACAATTGGGATATGTGTATTATTGTGAGGGTTGCATTGACAGGTGCGACTGAATGAAGCTAAGCGCGCCGCCTACCCCGTGCCCGGATGGCGGAATTGGTAGACGCACCAGCTTCAGGTGTTGGCGCTGGTAACGGCGTGGAGGTTCGAGTCCTCTTCCGGGCACCATTTTTCTGTTCACGGGTCGCCGTGAACGGCTGAGAAACCCCAGAAAGCTCGAATAACTTAGAATTAGTCGAACGACACCAAGCGCCATGTATCCAAAAGGTCTTCTGGCGTGTCTGCATTGGCAGGCAGGACTGAAATTGCAAAGGCGCTGAGCACTAGAGCAGCTGAACAAAGGGCGCGGGGTAGAAATATGCTTGGTCGAGTATTCATATCACTCGCCCTAACGCCCAACTTTTGCGGCAAAGGCAAAGGCGGCGGCGAGCAGGCTGCACACTATCATCGCGGTGAACATCGCGGGAATGCCGCCCAAGCTATCGAGCCAGCCGAGCGAGGCAGATGCCAGCGTCCGTCCCAAATTCAGGATCGCCATGAATACTGCGAACTGTGTGGCGGCAATCGCCGGAGTGCACAGCCGCATCGCCAGCGAACCCGCAGCGACGGAGCGCAGCAACAGCAGCGCCGAGAAGGCGAAAATCACGGTTATAAAGAGCGCTGGATTGGTCCAGTGGGCCTGTAAGCCAAGCATCGCCAAAGCGCAGGCCGCTGTCATCAGCGCCGCCACAATGAACATTCGCCGTGCGCCCCAGCGTTCGGCAGCAAGGCCAAAAAACACGAGGGCAATAACTCCGCTAACAAGCATCGCCTGGCTGCTCCAGCCGCTATAGGTTGCTTTTTCCCAGTCTAAGACATTGGCGGCGAACAGCGGTGCCAGCCCTAAGAAAATTCCCCATGCCGCCACAACAAATATGAAAGCAGGCATCAGCAACAACGTCTGACGAGTGAACATCGCGGCAAACAGATTGCGGACGATGGGGATAAAGGCACCCAGATGAAGATCGAGGTTGCGCTGCGACGCCGTGCCCTTGGTCCAGGGCAGCAACCGTTCCGCGGGACGTTCGCGCACGATGAGAACCAAAACGAGAATCGCGGTGATAGTCGCAGCCAAAGCCAGCGCTGCAGTTGACAGGCTGTGATAGGCGATCAAATAGCCGCTGGCCGCCGCGCCGACCGCTATGCCGAGCGCCTGCGCACCGAACATATAGCCGTTGACGCGCTCGATTTCGTCTGGCGGCAATATGTCGACGGCCAACCCGTCAACCGCGACGTCCTGCACCGCAGATGACAGGCCAAGGGTGAAGGCGAAGGCCGCAATCAGGCTTATCTGGTGCACGCCGGGATTGGCAAAGGCCAGCGCCAGAAAGCCGACCGCCAAGCCGATCTGGCCAATGATGATCCACGGCCGCCGCCGCCCCATGGATAGGAAGGCATAGCGATCCATCAACAGGCCATAAGCCAGCTTGAAAGTCCACGGCAGGATAACCATTGCAAGCACGCTGCCGATCGCCGCCGCCGATGCTCCATTCTGGGCAAGCCAAGCTGGCAGAGCGAAGTCGATCAAGCCGAACGGTAATCC
>JANLSY010000223.1:0-16489 GCA_031362665.1 Sphingomonadales bacterium | reverse complement strand
CCGACAGGTTTTATTGATAGCCCGCAACGCCATGACGGCGAAAGTACGCGGCTTGCAGGCACGATGCTTTGGTTTTCGCAACTAGAGGTAATCGATAGGACCGGTGAAGTGACCTTCCGGCGCGTAATTGATGTTCGGGATTGGGAGGGTTTCGTCGCTGGGCTTTCCACGGACAAGCAACCACGCTGCAATCTGCTCTATTCCCGGATTACCTCACCGCGTGCTGCATTACAGTTAGGCGAGCGCACTATTCGCCTCGACCAGCCGCAGGTAATGGGGATCATCAACATGACGCCCGACAGCTTCTCTGATGGCGGTAAAAATGCCGACATCGAGGCTGCTGCAGAAGCGGCTTTCGCCATGACCAGCGCCGGCGCAGCGATAATCGACATTGGCGGCGAATCAACCCGTCCGGGCGCGCCTTTGGTCTGGGAGGGCGACGAAATTGCCCGCGTGGAACCGCTTATCACGCGTTTGGCCGCATCAGGCACAGCCATTTCGATAGACACGCGCAAGGCTGCGGTGATGGAAAACGCTGTGGCCGCAGGGGCCGCGATGATCAACGATATCTCGGCGCTGCTGTTCGATGACCGTTCGCTGGAAGTCGCAAAGGCGTTAAATGTGCCTGTAGTCCTGATGCACGCGCCGAACCAAGGCACTGACCCCCACAAGGGAGGCGACTATGACGATGTCGTCACCAACGTGTTCGACTGGCTTGAAGAGCGGGTGAACGCGGTCGAAGCGGCGGGAATTTCGCGGGACAAGATCCTGGTCGATCCGGGCATCGGTTTCGGCAAGTCGCTCGCCGACAACCTCGCTATCGTTAACAGTCTTTCTATCTACCACGGCCTTGGTTGCCCAATCCTGTTTGGCGCGAGCCGCAAACGGATGATCGGTGCACTGTCCAACGAGGCACCGGTCGAGGCGCGATTGGGCGGCTCAATCTTTCTTGCCATGAAAGCGGTCGAACAGGGCGCGCATATCGTGCGGGTCCACGATGCCGTCGAAACCGCACAAGCCGTGCAGGTTTGGCGCGGACTTCGCGATGCGGCCTTGACAGCAAGGGCGTAATCGGGCGGAAAGGCGAAATGATCGCTAAATATATCGTCGGTTACATCGCAACCGGTATCGCCTTTGCCGCAATCGACAGCATCTGGCTGCGCAATATGTATACGCGGCTCTATCAACCTGAAATCGGCGAGTTGATGATGAAGGGCGGGTTCCGCATGGGACCGGCGGTTATATTCTATCTGCTCTACATTCTGGGTATGATGATCTTCGCGGTCGGACCTGCATTGCAAAGCGGAAAGTGGCAAACGGCGTTGCTTTGGGGAGCGTTGCTCGGCTTCTTCTGTTACATGACCTACGATCTTACCAACCACGCGACGATGAAGGTGTGGAGTACAAAGGTGACTGTTCTCGATATCATGTGGGGAACGTTTCTGACCGGTTCTGCTTCGGCGGTCGGTTACTGGATAACGACTGCCATCATGGGTAAGAATTAAGCCAGCAATTTACGCGACGTCGCTTATCCCCAAGTCCGCAAGCTTGCGGTATAGCGTAGAACGTCCAATACCCAATCGTCGCGCAACTTCCGTCATGCGACCGCGATAATGGCCGATGGCAAGGCGAATGACGTCGGCTTCGATTTCTTCCAGCGGACGCATATTGCCGTCGGCTTCGTAGAGAGTCACTCCAATGCCGTCATTTGCACCAGCCCCATTCGAACCACCATTGCCGGGAACACCGACAGTAGCCGAAATCTGGGGAAATTCTTCGGGTGTCAGTGCATCGCGCTCGCACAATACAGCCGCGCGGAACAAAGCACTTTGTAACTGCCGGACATTGCCGGGCCAGCTATAGCCCCGCAGCATCGTCAGCGCTTCGTCGGTTATGCCGAGGCTGCGCAGGCCGGGCTGGCTTGCCATACGGCCCAAGAAATGGCGGGCAAGGGCGGGAATGTCGCTTGTGCGTTCGCGCAGCGGCGGGATGGTGAGTTGGACGACGTTGAGCCGGTAATAAAGGTCCTCGCGGAAATCCCCGCTTTTCAGCTTTTCTGCAAGGTTGCTATTACTTGCAGAAATCAACCTGACATCAATCCGGTAACTGTGCGTCGCGCCCAAGGGCTGGATCTCGTTTTGCGTGAGCAAGCGGACAAGCCGAACCTGCGTTTCTGGTGGCAAATGGTCGACCTCGTCGAGGAAAACCGTGCCGCCCTCGGCCTGCTGGAAAATACCGATCCGGCGGTCGAAAGCTCCTGCAAATGCGTCCTTCTCGTGGCCGAACAGAACAGAATCAAGAAGGCTCGGAGACAATGCGCCGCAATTGACTTTAAGGAAGGGAAGTTTCGAACGTGGGCTGGCGGCGTAGATTGCGTCGGCCACCACTTCCTTGCCGACGCCCGATTCGCCTTCGATAAAGATCGGCGCGCGGCTGCGTGCGGCCTTGGCAGCAATAGCAAGCGCGGTGCGGAAGGCGGGAGCGGAACCGATGATTTCTTCGAACTCCAATGGTTGCGTAATCTTTTCGGTCATCGGGTGAAGTTCGCCGAACTCCTTGCTTTTATCAGATGCCATGCTGAGCGCTGCGATTAGCCGTTCGGCGGCAACTGGCTTGATGATATAGTCCGAAGCCCCGGCGCGCATGGCATCAATGGCGGCTTCATTGGAACCGATGGCGGTGAGGAGCAAGATCGGCAAAGCTGGCCGGCGCGACTTGAGTTCGGCAATAAGCGAGGCCGAATCGGAGCCCGGGACCCATTGGTCGAGGATGATCGCATCAAGCATCATCCCGTCTTGCGTGCCCAACATCGCAATCGCGGTTTCGGCGTCGCGTGCGAAAACCGTCCGCCATCCGGCGCGTGACGCGATCGCCGACAGCAACCGGCACTGCGCCGGTTCGTCATCGACAAGCATCAATAATCTGGTCTCGCGTTCTAGCATCCACCGTCCATGAACAGGTTCAAGGAAAATTGTGGTAACGGGAAACGGTAAAGACCCGATTAAGCAGGCCGGAGAATTTCTTTGGCAGTTCGACTTGAGCAATGGAATTTCAGCGGTTAAGGCTAGAAAAGCGAAAATGTCTTACGGAGGAAAAATTGGCTGATCATCACGCGACGGGTAACCGCCAAGATATGCAGCAAGCTGAGCACAGCTACACGATTTTCAACACGGTATTCAAATGGGGTACGGTCGCCGCGGTCATCACAACGATATTGGTAGTTGCCATCATCGCCAGCCGCGCCGCCTGACGTGGTCAAGATCGCTGTACTGAAGGAAACCGCCGCTGGCGAAACGCGGGTTGCTGCGTCGCCTGAAACGGTAAAGAAATTCATCGGCCTTGGCGCGAGCGTCGCGGTCGAGGAGGGCGCGGGGCTGTCGGCTTCGGTCAGCGATGCCGATTACAAGGCGATGGGGGCGTTTGTTGGCACGGCTGCTGCGACCTTGAAGGACGCGGATATCATCCTCAGCGTGCAGGGACCTGACCCCAAGGCATTGAAAGGCATGAAGACAGGCGCCTGGCTGGTGGCCGGGCTTGACCCGTTTGGCCAGCGCACACGCGTCGATGAATATGCCAAAGCAGGCGTTGAGGCGCTGGCGATGGAATTCATGCCGCGCATCACCCGTGCGCAGTCGATGGATATCTTGTCATCTCAGTCGAACCTCGCTGGATATAAAGCGGTGATCGAGGCCGCATCGGTCTATGGCCGTGCTTTCCCGATGATGATGACGGCGGCGGGTACAGTCAGTGCGGCCAAGGCGTTTATCATGGGTGTAGGCGTTGCAGGATTGCAGGCGATTGCGACTGCACGGCGACTGGGTGCGCAAGTTTCGGCGACCGACGTACGCTCTGCAACCAAGGAGCAGATTGAATCACTCGGTGCCAAAGCGATATTCGTAGAGAATGTCGCAGGCATCGAAGGAGAGGGCGCTGGCGGTTATGCGACCGAAATGTCCGACGAATATAAGGCAGCGCAAGCTGAACTTGTGTCTAGCCATATTGCCAAGCAGGACATTGTGATTACCACGGCACTCATTCCCGGACGTCCAGCACCGCGTCTGGTGTCCGACGGGCAAATCAAGACAATGAAACCGGGTTCGGTAATTTTTGACCTCGCGGTTGCCCAAGGCGGCAATGTCGAGGGTTCGAAAGCCGACGAAGTTGTGGTCAAACATGGCGTCAAAATCATCGGCTACGCCAACACGCCCGCACATCTTGCAGCGGACACATCAGCGTTGTTTTCGCGCAACCTGTTCAACTTCCTCTCCGCGTTCTGGGACAAAGAGGCGGGCAAGCCGGTATTGCCGGACGACGATGAAATTACCGCTGCAATTCGCCTGACCAAAGACGGTAACGTCGTGAACGAGAGGCTCTTGGGGTGAGCTTTCCTGCAATCACAGCGATGCTTGCAGGCGGCGTTATTCTGAATGCTCCGTCCAATCCCGATTATGTTGAGACGGCATGGATTGTTCAGCCGGACGTTGGCCAATTGGGCGTGCGTAAAGTGGCTGATAGTGCTTATGTTTTGAAGCATCGCCTTTTGCCGCCGTCGCTGATCCAATTGCAGGACGATGTTAAAGACGCGAAGTCAGGCAAGGTTCTGGCAAAATCCGGTGACCAGCTGTTTGGATTGTTATCTCGCGGCGCGCCAGTATTTTGCATTAATGCCGTTCCCAAACAGGATTTGGCGCGTAGCCTTTTGTTCGGTAGCGGCAACCTCCAGCGGTGCCTGATCGATAATGACGCCGACGGGCGATTAGATTCACATTTCAATGCGGGGAACGCCGTTCCTGGGCTTCCCAATTTTTCGCGCAAACGGCCTAAAAAGGCCAACGCTGTTTCCGGGGGAAGCTATCGGCAAATTGACCCAGCACTCGACAACCAGAATTATTTCGTCGGTGTCCGCTATGAAGGGACAGTCGGAATGATTAAAAAGCAACCGTCGCCGACCTTTAGCATCCGTTTCGGGACTGAAGGTAACACAGGGATGATCAGCGGCGACACGAGGTCGGCCGACAAGGGTTTTCCGTTCATCATTCGCGCCCTCGGTTCAAGCTTTTCAGTACTGGCGATTGAAAATGATGTAATTTCAGTTCGCGTTGATCAAGCTGTGCCAGAACAACGCTTCGGCGTCGTGCAAACCGTGCGCTATTATTGAACCAAGGGGAAAAAATGGACTTTATCTCAATCCTATCCATCTTCGTAATGGCCTGTTTTGTGGGGTATTATGTCGTTTGGTCAGTCACCCCCGCCTTGCATACGCCTTTGATGGCGGTGACAAATGCGATTTCTTCGGTCATCATCGTCGGCGCGCTGATTGCGTCCGCGGCAGCGGGGTCGCCTACCTCGAAATGGCTGGGGCTGATTGCGGTCGCGTTGGCGAGTGTCAACATCTTCGGCGGCTTTGCGGTGACCGCTCGAATGCTGGCAATGTACAAGAAGAAGGAGCGCTAATTTGGAACATGCTGCTCCTCCCGCATGGGTGATGCTCGCTTATCTGATATCGGGCGTGTTCTTTATTTTGGCTTTGCGTGGGCTTTCGTCGCCCGCAACCTCGCAGCGCGGCAACCGATTTGGTATGGCGGGGATGCTGATTGCGGTGGTGACCACGTTGGTGACCCACGAGGTGGCTTCGATAGTAGAAATCGTCGGTGCGATAGCCATTGGCGGCGGCATTGGTTGGGTGACGGCGCGCAAGATTGCGATGACCGATATGCCGCAATTGGTTGCAGCGTTCCATAGTCTCGTTGGCATGGCCGCAGTGCTGGTTGCTGCTGCTGCGTTTTTGAACCCCGAGGCGTTCGGGATTAACGGCGCGGACGGGATGATTAGCCCCGTCAGCCGCGTCGAAATGGGTCTTGGTATCGCGATCGGTGCGATCACATTCTCCGGCTCGGTTATTGCCTTCCTGAAACTGGCTGGCAAGATGTCGGGCGCGCCAATATTGTTGCCGCTGCGCCACGTTATCAATCTTGGTACGCTGGCGGCGATCCTTGGGTTGATTGGCTATTTTACCATCGACCAAAGTCCTTGGATTTTCTGGACGATCACCGCGCTCGCATTCCTTATCGGCTTTCTGCTTATTATCCCAATCGGCGGCGCCGACATGCCGGTGGTGGTGTCGATGCTCAACAGCTACTCGGGCTGGGCTGCGGCGGCGATGGGCTTTACGCTTCACAACACGGCGATGATTATCACCGGTGCGCTGGTGGGTTCGTCGGGTGCAATCCTGTCCTACATCATGTGCAAGGCAATGAACCGCAGCTTCATCAGCGTCATTGCGGGTGGTTTCGGTGCAGAGGCGTCTGCCGCAGGCGGAGAAGCGAAGGAACAGCGCCCATGGAAGCGCGGCTCGGCCGAAGACGCTGCGTACATGATGCAGCAAGCCGAGAGCGTTATCATCGTTCCCGGTTACGGGATGGCGGTCGCGCAGGCGCAGCATATCTTGCGTGAAATGGCCGATGTGCTGAAAAAGCAGGGGGTGAAGGTCAAATATGCCATTCACCCTGTCGCGGGACGTATGCCGGGTCATATGAACGTTTTGCTGGCCGAGGCGCAGGTTCCTTATGACGAAGTGTTCGAGCTTGAGGATATCAACAGCGAATTTGCCCAGACCGATGTGGCTTTCATCATCGGCGCGAATGACGTGGTCAATCCTGCAGCCAAAACCGACAAGACATCGCCGATTTACGGCATGCCTGTGTTTGACGTGGACAAGGCGAAGACCGTGTTTTTCATCAAACGCTCGATGGGCGGCGTTGGCTATGCCGGTGTCGACAATGACGTTTTCTACATGGACCAGACGATGATGCTGCTCGCCGATGCAAAAAAGATGTGCGAGGATATCGTCAAAGCCTTGCAGCACTGACCGCGTTCAGGCTAATTGTTAACAAATATCGCGTCGCTCCGGGCCTATCCGGGGCGACGCTTGCATTATAGGAACAGCAAATGCGTAAATTGGGCCTGATCGGCGGAATGAGCTGGTATTCGACCGAAGCCTATTACAAGCGGATCAACCAACAGGTCGTTCGCCGCACTGGGGGCACGTGTAACGCGCCACTGATAATCGAAAGCCTGAACTTTTGCGACATCCGAATGGCCAGTAGCGATGCCGACTGGGATCATGTGGCCAACGTACTGATAGACGCTGCCAAGCGTCTGGAAATTGCCGGCGCAACAGCAATTCTGATTTGCGCTAACAGCATGCACAAGGTGCATGACCGCGTTTCCGAAGTTGTGGCGGTCCCTGTAATCCACATTGCCGATGCGGTTGGCGCGAAGATGAAGGCTGACGGCATCCAGTCCGCGGCATTGCTCGGAACCGCTAATGTGATGGCGGAAAACTGGTATCGCCAGCGCCTTGTGAAGCATGGCGTGACGTTGCTGCCTGCAGAAATGGACGATGTGAAGGACCTTGACCGGATCATCTATGAGGAACTGATGGTTGGCAAGATATCCCGGACATCCGAGCGTTTGTTGAAGACAATCATCACCGAAATCGACCAGGAAGGAATCAAGGCAGTTGTTTTGGGCTGTACCGAGCTCGACATGATTGTCGATACCAAGGCGAACGTCCTGCCCATATATGACAGCACCGAAATCCATTCCGACGCGGGCGTCGAGTGGATTATGGGCGACGCTGCTTAAAGCTACTTGGCAAGCGGCTATTGTTGCGCCATCCTCCGCGCCATGAGGATGAGGAAAATCGCTATCGCCAGCGCAGCCTTGTGCGCGCTTGTCCAACCCGCATTTGCAAAAACGATAAATGTCACGCCAGGTGACGGCGCGCAGGAACGATTGCAGGAGGCCTTGATTGCCGCTGAGCCGGGCGATATCGTCGAGTTGGCAGCGGGCAAGTTCGTGCTGACCGACGGCCTGTCGCTCGATGTCAATAAAGTCACGGTCAAGGGGCAGGGCGCGCAACAAAGCATACTTGATTTCTCCGGCCAGCAAGGCGCGGGCGAAGGGCTTCTGGTGACTTCGGATGATGTAATCCTGCGAGATTTTGCGGTAGAGAACAGCAAGGGCGACGGCATAAAATCAAAAGGCGCTGACCGCATTGTCTATCACAAATTGCGCGTCGAATGGACAGGCGGGCCGAAGGAAAGCAACGGCGCGTACGGCGTCTATCCGGTCGAGAGTAAAGATGTGCTGGTGGATTCCGTCATCGTACGCGGGGCGTCAGATGCTGGCATTTATGTCGGACAGTCGCGCAACATAATTGTCCGCGATTCGATCGTGACCGAAAATGTCGCGGGCATCGAGATCGAGAATAGCTATGACGCTGACGTCCACGATAACATCGCGACGCACAATACCGGCGGCGTCCTGATTTTTGACCTGCCTAACCTACCCCAAATGGGCGGGCGAAACGTCCGTGTCTTCGACAATATCATCGTCGACAACATGACTCCCAATTTCGCGCCAAAAGGCAACATCGTTGCCAATGTGCCAACCGGTACCGGGGTAATGGTCATGGCCAACCGCAATGTGGAGATATTCGACAACGTGCTCGGAGAGAACGGCACGACCAACATCATGGTCGTCGGCTACCGTTTCGAACACAAGGACGCGACCTACGATCCTTTGCCGCAAAATGTGGTGATCTGGGATAACCAGCATGGCCGGGCCGGATGGGATCCCAAATTTCGCGGCGGCGCCGAGATCGCTGCAGCGATGGGCGGCAGCTTTCCGGCGATATTCTGGGATGGTGCAGGCGGAGCGAGCAAGGCGCCGATCGTCATGGATAGTGTGCCTGCGCTGTCGCTTGGCCTGACTGATATCATGGCCGACCCGGCCACTGCAAAGCCAGCACCACTTGCGCCTGCGACATCGCGACCAGTAGCGTTGCCTGCGATTAAACTGCCCGAGGCAATGGAGGCGGCCGTCCAGTGATGCGTATCCTGTTGTCGGCGTGCGCGTTGTTCGCAGCGGCGGTCGCAACATCGGCATCGCAACAGGGAGTTTCGGACAGCGCAATAGTAGCTCAAGAAAATCCGGCGCAGCTTTCCGCATTTGGCTTTTTCGAGGGCAGCGCGGATAAGCCTTCGGCGCGACTTGTTCCTTATGAACTGCGCAACCCCTTATTTTCAGATTATGCTGAAAAGCGGCGCTTCATCCACTTACCTGCCGGTACAAAAGCCGAAGCGGGCGCGGATGGCAAAATTGCTTTTCCTGTCGGCACTGCCCTGATCAAAAGCTTCGGCTATCCAGATGGCGGCGGCAAATTACGGATATTGGAGACGCGGCTGCTGCTCCATCGCGCCGAGGGATGGGTCGCTTTACCCTATGTCTGGCGTGCCGATGGCAATGATGCAGATCTTCGCGTCGGAGGTACGCGGATGCCCGTGGAATTTGCCCACCACGGCAGAAAAATGGCAATCAGCTATGCCGTCCCAAACAAGAACCAGTGCAAGCAGTGCCATTCGTCGGGCGACGCAATCATGCCGATCGGCCCCTTCGTGCAGAACATGGTTTTCCCCAGAAAAGGCGATTCCCAAAAGCTAATGGGCACGAAGCCTGCGCGCCTCGAAGCCAAATGGAACGATCCCAAAAGCGGCACATTGAACCAACGCGCGCAGGCCTATCTTCGCGTCAATTGTGGGCATTGCCATGCGCCGAAGGGCTCGGCGAGCAATAGTGGGCTTTTTCTTGACGGATCAGCCAAGGATGCAGCGGCTTATGGTATCGGAAAACGCCCGGTTGCCGCAGGCAGGGCGAGTGGCGACCTCGATTTCATCATTGAACCAGGAAAACCCGAACGTTCGATTCTCGTCGCACGCATGAAAAGTACCGACTCTGGCATTGCCATGCCAGAACTGGGCCGCGCTGCGGTGCATGACGAAGGCGTAAAATTGCTGGAGGACTGGATCGCTGCAATGCCGCCATCGTCAACTCACTGACGCATCATCCTCTTCATTTCATAGCGTTTGCCGGTCCAGCCTTCGAACACTGCGTCAATACCGGGATGGGCTATCGGTCCGTGCTCGACATCGCTTAACAGGTTTTGCTGACTGACATAGGCGATATAGCTGCTGTCGGCATTCTCGGCGAACAGATGGTAAAAAGGCTGGTCCTTGGCCGGGCGCACCGATTCCGGGATCGACTGGTACCACTCGTCGCTATTTGCAAAAACCGGATCGACGTCGAACACCACCCCGCGAAAATCGAAGATACGGTGGCGCACGACATCGCCAATGGTGAATTGCGCTTCGGCTATTTCGGGTGGAAAAACTGGTTTCATGATACTTATATCATATCGATTTGCCCTCAAATCAACCTTGCGCTTGGCAAAGCCAAAAACATCGGTTAATGGCCCCGCTCTGCCATCGGGGCGCGCCGGATTTCCGGCACCGACCAGCCCCTTTGACATGCGGAGAGATGGCTGAGTGGTCGAAAGCACCGCACTCGAAATGCGGCGTGCCGGTGACGGTACCTAGGGTTCGAATCCCTATCTCTCCGCCAGTTTTCAATCTATTCATCCGCCATCAAAAGGGGTGGCTTTAGATGCCTCTGTTCGCTAGCAGGCGTTCACGACCGATTTTGGGGTTTGAAAATGCGTAACCGATTCTTGCTTCTAATGTTGTCCACTGCACTGGCTTCGTGCGGCGGCAGTTCACAACTGGGTGGCGCGGGAAGTGTGTCGGATGTCAATGTTGTCGATAGCGATGTTTTGCCAGAACCCACACGTCTCGACCTGTTCGAACAGAATCGCCCCTATTTAATTGGGCCGTTCGACAAATTGACGATTGATGTGTTCGGGATTGAAGAACTCAGCAAGCAGGAAGTCCAGACCGATGCGGGCGGTCGGATATCGTTTCCGTTGGCAGGGATCATGGAAGCCGCCGGCAAAACACCGGGGGAGCTGGAAGAAGAAATTGAGAGCCGGCTACGCGGGCAATATGTGCGCGATCCCCAAGTTACGGTGAACCTCAAGGAAACGGTTAGCCAGGTGGTCACGATCGATGGTCAAGTGCGCGAGCCCGGTCTTTATCCGGTAATTGGGAAAATGACCTTGATGCGGGCGGTCGCTGTTGCGAAGGGTACTTCGGAGTTTGCCAAGCTCGACGATGTTGTGATTTTCCGGACGGTAAACGGCCAGAAAATGGCTGCTTTGTACAATTTGACTGCTATTCGTCGCGGCAACTATAACGATCCTGAGGTCTTTGCCAACGACGTTGTGGTCGTAGGCGATTCAAAGGCACGGCGACTGTTCAAGGATGCATTGCAGGTGGTCCCACCACTGTTGACACCATTAGTGTATCTATTGACCCAGAATAATTAATTTTGCCGATTGGGCTCACTTTGCGGCGGCCTGAAAATTTTCGGCTTGTTTTTGCTTCGTTTGTGCTAAGAAGCTCAGTATGGTTGGGGTGGCCATACACTGATTTATCGGGGGCTTTATGGCATTCCACTCCCGCGTCATTGACGGCGCTGTTGAAAAAATGACGCCTGCGTTGCAGGAACGGATACTCGGTGTTCCGATTACGGGACGCAATTTCCGTGAAATCTCGGTAAGGCACGATCATGATGACCGGATTTTCTGGTGCTTCATGGACCAGACCGGCCGACCCAGTTACACATATAGCTTGGGCGCTGAAATTCAGCAGGTTCAGGACTGGATCGCCAACAATTATGCGATGCCGGCGAATGGCGGCCCCGACGATTTGCGCTATTTCGTATGTGGTTCAAAAACGCCCGGAATATACAATTTAGGCGGCGATCTCAGGCATTTTGCCGATTGTATTCGCACCCGCGATCTGGCGGCGATGCGCGCCTATGCCGAGACCTGCGTGCGGATGCAATTTGCCAACTCGCACGGGTTCGGGGCACCGATTATCACGATGGCGCTCGTGCAGGGAGATGCACTGGGCGGTGGTTTCGAGCACGCGTTGGCTTTCGACATTCTTGTTGCCGAACGCAGTGCACGGATGGGGCTGCCGGAGATCATTTTCAATCTTTTCCCCGGGATGGGTGCATACAGCTTTCTTGTCCGCCGTGTAGGCCGGAAGATGGCAGAAAAATTTATATTGGAAGGCAAGATCCACAGCGCAGAAGAACTCCACGAATTGGGAATTGTCGATATACTTGTCGAGGATGGGCAGGGAGAGGCCGCTATTGTCGATTATTGCAAACGGGGACAATCGAGGTTTGCTGCCGAACGCGCTGTTTATCTGGCAAGAAGGGTTTCGAACCCGGTTGAACTAGAAGAGTTATTGCGCATCACTAATATTTGGGCCGAAACTGCCATGACCCTAACGGAGGCTGATGTCCGAAAAATGGAGCGGTTGGCCGATGCCCAGGAACGGCGCATCCAGCGGAGCTTGAAAGCCGCTACCTGACGACGCTTTGTATTGGTGCGGGTGCACTGTTTGCCGTAAGCATTTTTAATGCATCCACAGCTCGTACAAGTTCAGACTCGATTTTGGCCAAATAAACGAAACGGTGTTCGTCGAAATCGCCTTCGGTAATTTTTTCGAGATGGCCACAAAGCTCGGCAAGCACAACTGCACCCATGTTGTTGCAGGAGCTTTTTATGGCATGCGCATGAAAACGGAAATCTTGCACTTTGCGTTGGTGAACCGATTGCCTAAGCGGTTCTAATGTCTCATCGGCGTCTTGAAAAAAGCCGTCAACCATATCCAGCACAAAAGCGTTGTCACCGATCGACATCAGATACTGGAACTGTATCGGGTCAATAACTTCGATGTCCGGTTGGGTTCCCCGCGTCATGGGTATGACAACATTCATAGGATCGGGTAGCACACTCGCGCTGACCTCGGTTGCGGCATCTTCTCCGCATAGTCGTTCGATCGTGGATAGAAGCAGTTTTGCGTCGACCGGTTTGGTCAGCCGCAAATCCATGCCAGCGTTCTTGCAACGCTGTTCGGTTTCGGCGGTCGCATCCGCCGTCACGCCGATTATAGGGAGATGGTGCCTGCCACCTTCGATCTGGCGCCACATGGTGCAGGCGTCGATGCCATTCAGTCTGGGCATATTGATGTCGAGCAGCAATATGTCGAAGTTGCCGCCTTCGAGCGCATCTAGAGCTTCGTCGCCATCGGTAACCATTGTTACGTCGTGACCTGCTGATCCTAGAATGGCACCCAAGACGTTGCGATTGGTGCGGTTATCATCGGCGACGAGTATCTTTCTCGCCTGATATACGGAAATTGCTGAAATTTCAGCATCATGCGTTGGCCGGAAGTGGCGCGCGAAAGAACAGCCAATCCGGATTGCGCTGCGCAATTCGGCAAAATTTGGTGTTGCCGGCAATATCGACGCGAAAGCCGCGCGTAATGCGATATCCTCAATTTCTATTCCGTCTTCACCTGAAACAAGAACCGGAGCAATTTCTGCTTCTGCGAATTTGCTCCAGATTACGCTATCAGGTTCGATACCCTGAGCAACATCCTGTGAGATTAGGGCGACTTCATATTTGCTGAGATCAGTGTCGGCGATTGCCGATGCAAGCTCAGTCGCGGTTCGGCAACGAACATGCTTCAATATGATATGATCGAGAGATTGTGCACCGGCCAATAATGCTGGTGGCAAATCACCGAACGATATCATGTGAACGACATGCGTCGTCTCGGTTTGGTCGTCCTCTTCGGGCTCATGTGCCCTTACCGGCACCTCGATGTGAAACTCGCTTCCGCGCCCCAGAATGCTGCTTGCAGTAATCTGTCCGTTTACTTGTTCGACGAGCTGTTTGCAGATTGCGAGGCCTAGACCGGTTCCGCCGAACCGATTCATAACCGTATCATCTGCCTGTTGGAAAGGTTGGAAGATCCTTTCGATTGCAGCATCGGCTATTCCGATCCCCGTATCGGAAACCGAAAACCAGATATATTCCTGCCCCTGCCGGACCGAAAATCCGCTTTGTATTGAGATGCTTCCTGCTTCGGTAAACTTGATGGCATTGCCAACAAGGTTGAGTAATATGTTACGCAGCACGTCAGTTGGTCCATCGACCATCCGGTCGCTGAGCGGCTCTGCCTGCAAATGGAGGCTCAATCCTTTATCTTCTACCCGAACCGCCATGATGTCCCGGATTTCGGTCAACAATTCGGTAGGTCGGAACGCCGATGTCTTGACCTGCGCAGAGCCGGCACCGCTTTTTGCCACCTCGATAAGCTGTTCGATAAGGTGAAGAAGGTGTTCTCCGGCCAGTACGCTCGCCTCGACCATTTCCTTTTGACTTCGAGGCATTTCGGATTGGCGTAAGTGGTTTCCATATCCGATGATTGCATTCAGCGGCGTTCGCAGTTCGTGACTGACGCTGGCAAGGAAGTAGCTTTTTGCTTTGCTTGCGGCTTCAGCCTGTTCCTTTGCATGCGAAATTTTGCGGATCAGTGTCGAGCAATAGGCTGGTATGACCAACAAGGCTAAGACGAGCCCTAGTCCGAGTGTCAGGTTATGCTGCCAATATTGAGTTGATAACACGACAAATCCGAAAGTTATCGTCGAAAAGATCGAAGCGACAAACAACCAACGGACACCATAACGGAAACCGTTGCCCAATATCATCCACAGGATGATAGGATAGAAAACGGACATACCTTCGGGCTCGCGAAGCATGACGGCGAAAGCCATCGTAACATCAAGGATGATCGCCGCTAGCCAGCGTTCTTCGGGCCGCCAGATTTCGTAACGCTGCATCACGTAAAGTGTCGCGTTAAAGGAAAGATAGGCAAAAAAGGCGGAGAAAATAATCGGATCAAACGCAAAGAAGAGGCATCCCAGCGCCGACGGTCCGCCCATCACCAGCCGGTTACGCAATATCTCCTGTTCTGGCGTCAACTCGCCGCGCAGGCTTTTTAGATAGGCGATCATTTCGCATCAGCCTTGAATACTGGAATGCCGCTTCCAAACAGATTGCGCAGTTCGACAACGGTAAGCGGACGTCCCAGCAGGTAGCCCTGAACTTCGTCACAACCCGAGGCGCGCAAGAGTGCAAATTGCGCTTCATTTTCTACGCCTTCAGCAACAACGCGCATGTTAAGCGCGTGTGCGAGATGCGCGATCGTCGAAATAATCGCTCGATCGGCAGACGACTTTTCAATCCGGGAGATAAAAGTCTGGTCGATCTTTAGGCGGGTAGCGGGCAAATCGCGCAAATACTGCAACGACGAGTAGCCCGTTCCGAAATCGTCGATTGAAATACCTACACCTGCTGCGCGTAGCGTCGCGAGCTGTTCATGGATTTCTTCATTATGGTCGAGCAAGAGTTCTTCGGTAATTTCAATTGAAAGGCGGCCCGGCCCGATTTCGTGTCTAGCAATCTGTTCGAGTATCTCGGCGCATATGTTGCTATATTGGAACTGTTTTGGCGATACATTCACTGCTACATGCGGCAGGTCGATCCCGCTGGCGGAAAACTCGGCAATCTGTGCGCAGGCTTTGCCAACTACCCATTGTCCGATGCGTCCTATAAGTCCGGAATCGTTGGCAACGCGGATAAAGTCAGCCGGCACGAGTCTTCCTCGCACCGGATGTTGCCAACGTAGCAGGGCTTCCAAGCCGACATAACTTCCAGAGGCTATGTCAACTATCGGCTGATACTCCAGAAACAACTGGTCGCCATTGAGCGCCTCGCGCAAGTCGCTTTCAACTCCAGCGTTAAGTTGTGCTACCTGATTCATCCGCGGCGAAAAGAAGCAGAAACGGTTCCGGCCTGACGATTTCGCTTCGTACATTGCAAGGTCGGCAAGTCGCAGAAGTTCATCGCCCGAACTGCCATCTTCGGGGATGAGCGCGATCCCGATGCTGGCACCGATCAATTGCTCGACCCCGCCTATGGAATAGGGTTCTCCTATTCGGGCAAGCAGTTTTGTGCAGTTTGCAATGACGTCTTCCTGACTGTCGAGGTTAGTCAGGATGATGGCGAATTCATCCCCCCCAATTCGTGAAGCAAAATCTTCTTTGTCCAGCGAAGCACTTATGCGTTCTGCCACCTGCCGGAGCAAAACGTCGCCCGCCTGATGACCTCTCGTGTCGTTGATGACCTTGAATCGATCCAGATCGAGCAACAGCAATGCCGCACCTTTGCCGGTTGCCGTGCATTGGTCGATAACAATCTGCATCCGTTCCGACAGTAAGGTTCGGTTAGGAAGACCCGTAAGCATATCATGCAACGCCAAGTGCGTGCGGTGTTCTTCGGCAAATTTCCTGGCTGTGATATCAAGACCTGTTGTTAAAATTCCGATAGTCTGATTGTCTTTGTTGAGCAGCGGCGACTTGTTGCAATGAAAGGTAAGCTCTATTCCCTCGCTGACGAACTTTTCCTCATAATTGGGAATGGAGGCACCCGTTTCGAGGATTACATTATTGCGACGGCGCTCCCGCTCCTCAAGGTCCGGGGACAGTATCTCCGCGATGGAATGTCCAACAAGCTGCTCGGGATCGCGACCGAATATTGCAGCCTGATAAGAATTCAGAAAAAGGAACTTCCCATTCCGATCAGTAGCATTGATAAGTATCGGCGTCG
>JANLSY010000216.1:0-10955 GCA_031362665.1 Sphingomonadales bacterium | reverse complement strand
CCGGCTCGCCGCCCAGTTCGCGGACATAGGCCTGCAATTGGTCGGCGACCGCGGATCGTTCGTTAGCCCGGTCGAAGAAGATTGAGCGATACTCGCTGTTTTCCGCATCTTCTGCTGCCGAACGGTAGCCATCGACGCTATCGATGGTGGTCTTGATAAGGTCGTTGAGGGTATCGACTTCACGTTCATTGGGGGTCATTTTGATTACTCCGGGGTTGGGATAGGCACAACGGGCGAAGCCGGATGTTGTTTCGCGGTGCGAAGATTATTCCGTCGCTTCCAACGAACGACCTGTCGATGCTTTTGCGTAATTGGCGGCAGCGAAATCCCAATTGGCGAGTCTATCGACAAAAGTTTCGAGAAAGCCTTTCCGGTCGCTCTTGTAATCGAGATAATAGGCATGCTCCCAAAGATCGCAGGTCAGAAGCGCATGCTTGCCGTGCGCTAGTGGCAGGTCGGCGTCGTGGGTGGACATGATTTCAACGCCGTCGCTTCCGGCCACCAGCCAGACCCAGCCCGAACCGAAATGGCTGGTACCTTCTTCGACAAAGGCCCTTTTGAATTTGTCGAAACTCTCGAAATCTTCATCTATAGCCTTCAATACCGCGTTGTCCGCGTTCCGGTCGTAGTTCGGTGTTAGTGACTGCCAAAGGAACGAATGATTCCAGTGCTGCGCGGCATTGTTGAAAATCTTTTTCTCTGCGGCGTTCTTCGTGTCCGCGGTCGACTTGATCACTTCGTTTAGCGCGGCATTCTGGTGTGCGGTGCCTTTGACCAGTTCGTTCAAAGTATCGACATATTTCTGATGATGTTTGCCGTGATGCGTCTTCATTGTTTCAGCAGAGATATGTGGTTCCAGCGCGTCCTGATTGTACGGCAGCTTGGGCAAGGTAAACATGGCGGACCTCATTCATTAGGTGGGGATGAAAGAGCGAACGGCTAAAGCGACGCGCTGTTCCATCTGCTGTCGAAATGAGGCATAGGCCTAGGAACTTGTGACGATATGCTGCGTTTGACTCACACAACCTGCCTCGGCGGATTGTTTTGGGGTTAAAAAGCGGAATGGCTTCAAAGCACGCAAGTACAGCCAATTCCGTCAAATTTGGACGATCGCGGGGAGGATCTTGCCATTTCGCAGGAGCATTACGCGTGAATAAAATATCGACCGATTTCTCGGCTGCATTCGTCCAGGAAGCAAATCGCCTTCCCTTGGTGATTGCAGCGCTGCCCAATGCAAAAGTCGCGCTAGTGGGCCCTTGTGATACGCGTGCGTGCGGACTTGCGACGTTTACAAATGACATCATGATACATGCCAGCGGTTACGAAAGCCGGCACCGGCTCCACCATGTCGCAATCATACGCGACGGAGAAAAATGTTCGGCGCCTCTGCTGATTAACGAAAATGTACCAAATGATTACCGCGAAGCCGCGCGCAAGATAAATGAGGCGCGATACGACGCGGTCTGGATACAGCATGAATTCGGTATATTCGGCGGTCCGGACGGCGAATGGATCGTAGATTTCGCCGAACGCGTCGCGGCCCCGCTAATCATTACGTTCCATACCATATTGGCTGAGCCATCGGACAATCAGCGCCGGATCATGCGCAGGCTCGTTGGCCTCGCGTCGCGGATGATGGTCATGTCGGACAATGGCCGCAATCTTTTGGCGGAGCATTATGGCGCCTCGCGCGATCGCATCGACCTGATCGAACATGGTGCACCTGACCGGCCGTTTGCGCTGGAGCAGCTACAACCCGATATGCCAGTCACACTTGCGACTTTCGGCCTGATCGGTCCCGGCAAGGGACTTGAAACCGCGATCGATGCTTTGGCAAAGGTCAGGCTATTTTATCCGAACATCAAATATCGTATCATCGGCGCTACGCATCCGGTGTTGCGGGCACGCGAAGGCGAAGCATATCGCGAAGGCCTGCAGGCGCAAATCCGCCGCCTGGGGCTGGATAACAACGTGGAGTGGGTCGACCGCTTCCTCGACATCGACGAGCTTTTGGCAGAACTCGCCAATTGCCAGATTTACCTAACGCCCTATCCCAATTTACAGCAAAGCACCTCGGGAACACTCAGCTACGCCGTCGCGCTGGGCAAGGCAGTCATATCAACACCTTATGTGCACGCCCGCGAATTGCTGGCCAATGATTGTGGGCGCCTTTTTCCGGTCGGAGATAGCGAAACGCTGTCCGGAATTATTCTAGATCTGGTCAGCAGGCCGTCGAAATTATACGCGTTGCAACAACGCGCCTATCAGCGCGGCCGCACAACCATCTGGCCTGAATTTGTCAAAAGCTTCGACAGTATGATCAGCCAAGCCGTTGTTTCGGCACAGCGCCCGGTGCGGCATGACCGTCTGCGTGCTGTGCCCGGTCTGACCGGCTTCTTCGCCATGATCGACGGAACTGCGATGTTGCAGCACAGCAAGGGGCTAATCCCCGACCGGGACCATGGCTATTGCCTCGACGATAATGTCCGGGCGCTGATGCTGATGAACATTGTCGGCGATGCAGGTGATGCATATCATTATCGCACGATGCTGACATTGTGCTCGTTCATCCAGCATTGCCACAACCCGGACAACGGGCGTCTGCGTAACTTCATGGGCTATAATCGCAATTGGCTGGAAGACGCCGGCTCGGAAGACTCGAACGGCAGGGCGGTTTGGTGTTTCGGGCATACATATCGTTATGCTCAGTTGCCCGAAGTACGCGATTGGGGGCGGCAGATGTTCGAACGGTCGATCGATCTGATCGCCGATTTGGGATCGCCAAGGGCATTGGCCTTCGCGGCATTAGGCGCAGCACTGGTCCTGGAGGTAGACCCGCATCACCGCGCCGCCGGCAAGATGCTGGACAGGACGGGTGCGTTGTTGTTTCAACTGCTCAACGCCTCACGCCGTCCCGACTGGACGTGGTTCGAAACTGTGCTCGGTTACGACAACCCCCGTATGCCGGAGGCGTTGATGTGCGCCGGACAATATTTTCAAAACGGCGAGTGGATAGAAACCGGTATCGATGCCTTGCGCTGGATAATCCGGATGCAGGGCGGCGAAAGCGGAGTATTCCGGCCGATCGGTTCGGATGGATTGGGTCGGCAACTAGATTATCTGCCTTTCGACCAGCAGCCGCTCGAGGCATGGTCGGCTATCGACGCCTGTGTAACCGCAAATGAAATCATGCCGTCACCCGAATGGGCGCAACATGCACGGATGGCTATGGCCTGGTTCCATGGTGGAAACGATCGCGGGGTTCCTTTGGCCGATATCGTCACCGGTACATGTTGTGACGGAATAACAAGGCAGGGCGTAAACCAGAATCGCGGAGCCGAGTCGATATTGGCGTATCAACTCGGTTATTATGGATATATGCGATTGGCAGACTTTAATGGACGGGATGCAGCAAACGATGAACGAAATCAGCACGACGTCGGAGATGCTGCTGAACATTTACGATTTAAAACTTTGCGCCGACCCGAGCTTGGTGGTGTTGCGTCCATTTCATCTCAGCTGGCAGGGTAACAGCGCCGAGCCTTCGCGTGCGCAACGTTTGGTAGACGATGTGCTTGAACTTGATGATAAAGAAGTCGACGAAAATCTTCGTCGGGTGATGGTGGATTTCGAGCAACGTCATTGGCAAACCGAGACGATTTTCCATCAACGCTGCGTCGAATTGAGCCAAATCGTGCAGCTCGATCTTGCGAGTGTGTCGATGGCGCGCAAATTACTCATCGGTGCCTATTTCTGCCATGAATATAGCTATGCCGCCGCGGCGCTAATGAATCCCAGTATCGTCGCGCATCCCGACCAAACTGGGGTCGCCCGCGGGCAGAAGCGTTTCATTATGTCGATGCGCGCGGTGGGTGAGGGGCACATCTCATCGGTCGCGTTCCGCGAGGGGATTATCTCGAAACGCAAAGGCTACACATTATGGCCCCAGCAGGAAGTCGTCATGGCGATGACCAGCGACGGACATCTCGACGGTAATGCCGAGGCGGTGCTTGTGAAGCGCCATAGCGATAGCACGCTTAACAACAGCGTGCTGTTTCCGGTCACCGAGGCGCAAAAAAACGGCATCGAGGATCTTCGTTTGGTCTGCTTCCGCGATGACGAAACCGGTGAGGAAACCTATTACGGCACCTACACTGCGTATAGCGGTCGCGAGATTCGTTCCGAGATGATGATTACCAGGGATTTCAGGTCATTCGAACTGCGCCCGATTATCGGTCGCGCAGGCCGCAACAAGGGCATGGCGCTATTCCCGCGCAAATGTGACGGCAGCTATATGATGCTTGGTCGGCAGGACGGCAAGAATCTGTATGTCATGCGTTCCGACGATGTCACCAACTGGGACGATGAGGGGACGCTCGTGCTCGAGCCCAAATATCCGTGGGAGTTTATCCAGATCGGCAATTGCGGTAGTCCGATATTATGTGATGAGGGCTGGCTGGTACTGACCCACGGTGTCGGGCCGGTGCGTAAATATGCTATCGGGGCGATATTGCTCGACCGCGATGACCCAACGAAATTGCTCGGGCGTTCGGCCACTCCGATACTGACCGCGTCGGAAGGTGACCGGGACGGCTATGTGCCAAACGTCGTCTACACATGCGGGGCGATGATGCAGGGCCGTGACTTGTATATTCCGTTTGGAATATCGGATAGCGCCATCGGTTTCGCCTCTGTGCCGATTTCGCGCTTGCTGAAACATCTGGTGTAACAAACCGTTCCCCTTTTGGAGTTATGCTTCAGGCATAAGCCTCCACCAAAAAACACTATGCGGCCCGCTGCATATCGCTTTCTCAGACCGTTGAACGGTGAGACGGCGGGTTGGGTCCGCGAATTGACGCATTTACCTCAATTCGAAATTGACCTCAGACGGGCACGGCAATCTGCTTGCTGCCAAATACCGATTGCCAGTTCTCGATTTCGGTCACGACGATATCGTCAATGCTATGCGCCAAAGCCGCAACTTGCGCGTAGCTTAGTTGGCCCTCGGGAGCCTTGAGTAACGTTGCGATCCGGGTTTCCACTTCCGCAAGTTTCTCGGCGGTGATTTCGGAAATCGAGGCAAAACGTTCGAAATCGCCGAAATAGCGGATTCCTGCCGATGCTCCGCCGAGAGCAGGTAAGGTGACACCCAGAAAAGTGAATATTTTCGACAGGTCGTGCGGTACATGCTCGGGAATCAGACCGACCGAAGCGACCATCAGCAGGGTCAGGTAGGTTGCGACCGACAGGATAGCGAGCGAGAACAGCACTTCCGAGAGATGGTCGAGTCCGTGATGCACACGCGCCAGCCGCTGCGCCTTGGCTTCATGATAGATGCGCTGGCTCGACGCATGACGGCGCAGCAAGGTGTTGAGCACTGCATGCAGATAGGCATGATCGATTTTAACGGCAGGCAGGCCCAGTTCTCGCAGCACCTCGCGCGCATAAAATTCGGGCCATTCGGTATCGGCGCCGCGCGGCCAACGTCCGGCAGAACGAGCTACGCCCAACAAAAGCATGATGGGCGCATGCCGGAAATATTCGGCGACACGCCGTGTTTCGAACCAGCGTCCGTGCCATTTCTTGCGGCGACCGATTGCGGTGATCAATACAATGATGGCCAAAAGAATGAACTCGGTCAGCGCAAATGGCCATTTTGCATCGACCGATGCGAGCGGCAGATAAGTTACACCTGCAATGATGGCGAGCGCCGACAACATAAAATTGGTAGTCATTCCGCCGCGATAGGCATCCGACAAATATGTCGACAGGCCATCAGCCCAGGCAAAACGCTGCATGATCTGCGCCTGGACTTTGTCGATAAATCTAACGTCTCCGCCCGGCAATGCACGTGCCGCCGCAAGCAAACGGCCTTCGGAATGTCCAGCGACGTTTTCAGGAGAGGCATAATGTTGTCTCAACCCGGCAAATTTTTCGCTCATGGTTTCGCCTCCGAACAAAGCCTCGACCCGGCGATAGGCATGAAATCGTCGGGAACTGGTAGGATGCCATTGCTCGGTATGGAAGTTGATGGCGCGTTCGTTCTGGTCGGCCTCGGGCGGGTTGAACAGGGTGCCGATAAAGGCTTCCATCGCAGCACCGTTTTCGAGTTGCGTTATGCCGGCCAATACAAACAGATCCTCGGGGGTCCGAAGCACCGAAACCTTGCCGGGTACGCTGGCGTTGATCCAGATAACCGGCGTTCCAGCCTCGACGGCCGATACGATGGTGTGCCGCGTGCCGCCGATACCGCCCGGCGCAATCCCGTCCCAGATCGCGACCAGCGCGTCGGATTGTTCGATCATGATACGGCCTGCAGCCGCGACCCGACCCGACGCCAGATCAGCGAAACGCCGCATCGAAAGTGGATCGGTTCGCGTGCTGAGCATTGTCCTATATGCCTGTGCCATCGCGTCGTCCGCTTCGGCCAGCTCGAACAGACACGCACGGGCGGCGACATCGCGGATATGTGCAGCGCGTTTGGCCAGATCGGGATCGCTGACCGGATTTCTATTTAGCAGCGCATCGAATGCTTCAGGTGTCGCGGGGTCAGCGTTGATCGCAATGTTCAGATCAAGCCCGAAAGGTAGCGGCGCGGTGATCTCCCACCCTCGTGCCAATGCCTGATCAACCGCCATCAGGTCGGCTCCATGTGCGAGCAGCGAAAACAGGCGGGTCTTGGCCGCGCTGCCGCCTTGCTTTTGGGTAACGGAATCAGCCGCATCGAACAGCTTCGTTAGCATTTCAGCGACTGCTTCGCGATTTGCCGCAAAAGCGGCATTGCTCTCGCGATGCCCAGTAATCGCAAGGCACAGACGGGGCAGCGGCAGCCCCAAATTTTCCGGAATGCGCGCGCTGTTTTTTGCCATCACTCCATCGTAACGTCGGCTTTTGCAGCGACAAGCACAATATGTTACAAAATCAGGCCAATATGACTTAAGGGCAAGGCGAACCGAGGGGGCGATATTGACCGACGCGGACATGGTAGGCGATGGATCGAAGTCGTCAGGAAGCACTATCTTCCTGAGCTATGCGCGTGCAGACCAGAAAAGCGCATTGCCGATGATCAGGATTCTGGAAGCTGCAGGCTATTCGGTTTGGTGGGACGGGCTGCTCGAACCTGGCGAGCGCTTTTCGCGCACTACAGAGGACGCGCTCGAACGCGCAAAGGCGGTGATTGTGCTTTGGTCGAAGACCTCGACCGCGTCGCATTGGGTCCATGACGAGGCGACCAGAGGGCGTGACCGACGTTGTCTCGTGCCGATTTCGATCGATGGATGCGAGGCGCCGCTTGGGTTCCGGCAGTTTCAGGTTATCGACGTGTCGAAAGCAAAACCTGTCGCGCATGCGCCCGCCTATCAAGCGGTGCTGCGCGCTGTGGCCGCCTTGCACGACCGGCCATATGAAGCACCGCCTGCAGTCTCATCTGCGGCACCGGCGATTAACCGCCGAATGGCCATCGGCGGCGGTGTGGCGGTACTTGCCGCAGGTGGAGCGGCGGCATGGTTCACCGGTCTGGTTGGCGGAAGTTCGGTTTCTGCGACAAGTGTAGCTGTGCTGCCTTTCGCCAATTTGAGCGGCGATCCCGATCAGGCCTATTTTTCCGACGGGCTGGCAGCTGAAATCCGGTCGCAACTGGCGCGCAACGACTTGCTGCAGGTCGCGGCGCAGGCATCTTCAAATATGTTCCGCGAGCGCAAGGATGATGCGCGGACGATATCGCGCAAATTGCAGGTGGCCTATTATCTCGACGGCAATGTCCGGCGCGCGGGCGATATCGTGAAAGTTTCTGCCGAACTTATCAACGGGAAGACCGGCAAAGCGGATTGGGAAGATAGTTTCGAACGGCCGTTGGCGAATATCTTCGCGGTTCAAACCGAAATTGCCATGCAGGTCGCGAGCGCATTGTCGGCGCAGATGGACCCCACGCGCGCCAAGGATGCGAGCGCAAAACAGCTTGGCGGAACGAAAAGCGTTGCCGCCTTCGATGCGTTTCTGCGCGGCAAAGATCTTTATGATGCGGGCATCGACGAAACGAGCGACCGACAGGCGCTAGCGAAGTTCGACGAGGCAATCGCCGCTGACGGCAAATACGCCGCGGCGCATGCTGCGCGGTCGCGTTCATTGTCTGTGATAGCCAATATCTACGCAAGCGGCCAGGAACGCCGTAACCTCTTCGATGCGGCAGAAGCCGCCGGGCGGCGGGCCGTGGCGCTTGCGCCCGAATTTGCCGAGGCGCATTCGGCATTGGGTTTTGCCATCGCCTTTGGGCAGCTTAATATGAAAGCCGCGCGGGTGCCGTACGAACGTTCCTATGAACTGGGCCGCGGCGATGCCGATGTGCTCAGCCGTTATGCCGTTTTCCGCTCACGTTTTGGCGAATATGGCCCCGCCAATCAGGCGATATTGCAGTCATCCGCGCTCGACCCCTTGAATGCCCGTACTTTCCGGTCGATCGGCGACATTAACTACGGAGCAGGCCGTTATGATGAAGCCGTCGCGGGTTATGAAAAGGCGCTGTCGCTGAATCCCAAACTCAGCGGTGCCCATGCCGCAATAGGCTTTGCGCGCTTGATGCAAGGGAAGTTGCCGGAGGCTGAAAAGGCCTTTGCGTCGGAGGCAGACAAAGAACGCCAGTTGGTAGGAGCGGCGCTTGTCGAGCATAAAAAAGGCAACGAAGCGGCGGCGGAACAGGCATTAGCCGAACTACGCACCAGCTCGGGCGACAAGGTGCTGTACCAATATGGCCAGATTTATGCGCAACGGGGCGAGTTGGACAAAGCCATTGCCGAATTGCAACAAGCACGCGCCAAGGACGACAGCGGACTGGTGATGATGTATAACGATCCGCTGCTCGAACCGTTGCGAAAACGGCCCGAATTTTCGAGTTTGCTAAAGTCGCTTGGTTTCGTGTAAACTCGACTCTCCACCAACATAGGGGGTAGAGGAAATGCGTAAAATATTGACGACTGCAATGTTGCTTATTGCGCCAATGGCACTGGCTGCCTGTGGCGAAAAGGCCGAAGAAGCTGCACCGGTTGAGGAAGTAGCGACCGAAGCGCCTGCTGCGGAACCTGCGGCTACTGATGCCGCGGCCACCGATGCGATGGCAGCAGATCCGGCTGCGCCAGCGGCCGACGACAAGATGGCAGCCGAGCCCGATGACAAGACCGGCCCGCCCGAGCGCTAAATAATCGCAAAAAAGCGGCGGCTATCCCGCAGAGGATAGCCGCCTTTTTATTTTCGCTTCCAAAATCCGGGCGGCGCGGTTCGCTTCTGGCGGTCTATCCACTCGAGATAATAGGACACGCGCGTGTAAGCGGCGGGCATGTCCTTATAGGCACAGCCATAGCCGTTCGAGACAATCCCGACCAACACCTTCTCTTTGCCCTCCTGCCGTACCAGCGGTCCGCCGCTGTCTCCCTGACATGAATCGCGGCCTGTGCCGGCTGCACCTACACACATCATTCCCGGCCCCCAGTTCGGGTAATGTGGTTTGCATTTAGCATCGCCGATATGTTTGAGCTTTGCCTCCTGTAACTCCGGCGGATTTCGCTGTGTAACGCCGCCCACACCCTGACGCGGCGCAGAGGCGAGCCTTCCCGCAAGGCTCGGGTTGCGCGGCGATACCCATCCCCAGCCGGTCACCCAGACATCTTCGTTGATGATCAAGGGTTTGACACCCGAATGCAGGGGTATGGTCTTCAGCCGTCCGCCCAACCGCGCCGTTTGTCCCTTTTCCTTGACCTTGATGAGCGCAATGTCGTGCACTTTTGTATCGGCATCATAATCGCCATAGACGACAACTCGGTCGAGTTCATACACCGCGCCGCCAGCCGTCAGGTTTTGCGTGCCCATTCGGATACGCCGCTCGTTGAAAAGGGTTCCCGCTGGCCGTCCTGGCACCACTACTTCGCGCGTCGGAACACAATGGGCGGCCGTTAATATCCAGCCACCACCAATATACGAACCACCACATTTGTGCGCCAGTTCAAACGAGTTACGCTCATCGAGATAGAGCTTGTCTTTATGGCCGGGTGGTAACTTCAGGTCGGCTATAATTTCATCTTTGCTATATGTTGCGTTGGCCGAAAATATCTCGATCTGCCACGGTACACTGCCTCCGGGAGCACGATAGCCATTGACGATACGGCCATTGTCATCAGACCCTTCGCCTGCCGCCGTCTCTTCCGCAGTTTGAGGGGGGGTTATGCTTTCCGGGATTTCTTCAGGTTCGGGTGTACTGACTTGCGCAAGCGCCGGATAATGCGACAGTAATAATGCCGCGCACACTGCTAATTTCTTCGCCATGTTTCCCTCCTCATTCGACCATAACGGTATCGACCGTAGCTGTCCAGTTACCCACTTTTGGCGATGACGGATCGCGTTTGCCGCGATTGGCGTCGCACAACAGCTTTTCTAGGACGCTCTTGCACGCGGTGCCGCTGCGCGCCTTTGTGCCGTCCTGTTCGAATGCCGATGCGTCGATGCGCTCATCGGTCGCCAATGTCACAAATCGATATACTCCAGGCGAAGTCAGCACCAGCGGGTCGTTGGGTACGCGGTGCGCCTTCAACCCATCTACTTTTGAATCGACCGCGCCCGGCGGCGGAATGACCAGCGCAACGCCATAGGCCGGATCGATACCCAACACATACAGATAGCGTGGCTTGTCGCCCAGATTTTCGACCGTGACCAGCGTCGATGCTTGTTTGGCAACCACGCGCAGGTTGCGCTTTTCGGGCGGCGGACAGGCGGCAGACGTCGCCGGATAATCGCTGTCATCGACACAAAGCGCTAGCGCGGCTTTGTCAGGTTCGGTGCGAAGTGCCAGCAACATTTGGACACGGAGGATTTTTTCAAGCTTGCGCGTCAGGCGCGGGACAAAATCCGCATCCTCAATTGCCCCCAAGTCGCCAATCGGAGTGCCGTCAAGGGCAAGCAGCTGTGCTTGT
>JANLSY010000215.1:0-11424 GCA_031362665.1 Sphingomonadales bacterium | reverse complement strand
GAACGCGTGTAATTTATCCATGTCTAATTCGGACGCAGACATATTCTCTCTCCCAAAAAGCAAAATGTTGCGGCCCATTGTTGATTATTGCGACCTCCATTGACGTCGCCCATCTCATATCTTTTAGCGAAGCGAGCTTGGAAAGTCTAGTTGCGGAACAGCAAGACAGGCACCGTTTGGCGGGTCACAGACCTTCAATCCTCCTCCAAAACTTCCCCCGGTTCTGCATTGACGAACCGCTTGGCCAGCTCGAACCCATGCCCAGCGCGCAGGAATGCGTGCAATTGTTTCTGCCGCTTCTCAGGCGGAGCGGACTCATTAGCAAACGGCCCCAAACGCTTGCGGCGGGCAAAATTCTCGGCGGCCAAAAAGGTGCTTTCCGCCATATGCTCCTTCGCCGGAACTGCATCGCTTTCGTCGATCCCGCTCGCACGCAAATCCTCGTTCAGGCGGCGCTCGCCAAAGCCTCGGCGGACGAAAGACCGGCTTCTTGCCTCGGCAAACTGGGCGTCGTTGATGTAGCCCAGCTCGGCAAATTGCGCCACGAGTGCGCCGACGTCGGTTCGCCTTTCGCCATCCCAGCCGCGCTCACGGATTTTGCGGGTCAGGTATGCGCCAAGCTTTGCCTGGGTCGTCGCATATTTGCCGACATAATGTAGCGCCAACCCGCGCAAACGCTCGTCATTCAACGGCGGCGCAGGTTTCTTTGCTGAACGGGCGCTAGTCACGCCCTATTCTTGCCACAGTCGGGTCGAAATTTGAACTGGTATCGAGGGCTAAACCCCCACCATAACAAAAATGTAACATGGGCCGCAGCCCTGTATAGCTAGGGATAGTATATGAGCGAACTCGTTTCGACGCCGACGCAGGATAGCCTGCCACGCCGTTTTTCCGATTTTGCCACCTTGGGCGAAGCCCTTGATTATGCCGCATCCGGCAAGCGCGGGCTGAATTTTCATGACATGCGCGGCGCATTGGCGCGTCCTTACCCTTATTCCGAGATGCGCGACGATGCGCTCAAAATGGCTTACAGGCTGATAAGCCACGGCATCCGCAAGGACGACCGGATCGCGCTGGTTGCTGAAACTGGAACCGATTTTGCGGCGCTGTTTTTCGGCTGCATCTATGCCGGAGCGTGGCCGGTGCCTTTGCCTTTGCCGACGTCGTTTGGCGGCAAGGAAAGCTATGTCGACCAATTGACGGTGCAGTTGAAAAGCTGCGACCCCAAAATCCTGTTCTATCCTGCCGAACTTGCCGAAATTGCCGGTGAAGCCGCTACCAATTGCGGGGTCCAAGGCATCGACTGGGAAAGTTTTGGCGATCGCATCGCTCTCAAATCCGATTTGCCCGAAGCGCACACCGACGAGATTTGCTATCTGCAATATTCAAGCGGTTCGACCCGTTTCCCGCATGGTGTGGCGGTTACGCACAAGGCGTTGCTCAACAATCTGTCGGCGCATTCGCACGGGATGGATTTGCAGCCCGAGGACCGCTGCGTTTCGTGGCTACCGTGGTATCATGACATGGGCCTTGTGGGCTGTTTCCTGTCCCCGGTCGCCAACCAGGTATCGACCGATTATATGAAAACCGAAGATTTCGCGCGCCGTCCGCTGGCGTGGCTCGACGTGATCAGCGCCGCCGATGGCACGGTCATTAGCTACTCACCCACTTTTGGCTATGATATATGTGCGCGCCGTATTTCGAGCCAGAGCCACGTCAACGACCGCTTCGACCTGTCGAAATGGCGGCTTGCCGGCAATGGCGCGGATATGATCCGGCCCGATGTGATGCAGGCATTCGTCGATGCTTTCGGTGATGCAGGGTTCAAGGCGTCATCGTTCCTGCCAAGCTATGGCTTGGCCGAAACAACGCTAGCGGTATCGATCATGCCGCCGGGCGAAGGCATACAGGTGGAACTGGTTGAAGAAACCGAACTTACCGGCCATCCAGGCGCACCCGACCGACCGGTCCGCTACCGCGCGATTGTCAATTGCGGCAAAGCGGTCAAGGATATGACGATCGAGATCCGCGACGAAAACCGCCGCCCGTTGCCCGATAAGACCATCGGCAAGGTCTGGTGCACCGGGCCGTCGCTGATGAAGGAATATTTCCGCGACAAAGAATCGACCGACGCTTGTCTGGTCGATGGCTGGCTCGACACTGGCGATATGGGATATCTTTCAAACGGTTATATCTACATCGTAGGCCGCGCCAAGGACATGATCATCATCAACGGCAAGAACCACTGGCCGCAGGATATCGAATGGGCGGTGGAGCAATTGCCGGGATTCAAAGCAGGCGATATCGCGGCATTTTCGGTGACTACTCCGGGCGGCGAAGAAAGCCCAGCGGTGCTCGTCCAGTGCCGCACAACCGACGAGGTGGAACGTGCCAAACTGCGCGAGCAAATCCGCGACAAGGTACGTTCGGTCACAGGTATGAACTGTGTCGTTGAGCTGGTTCCGCCACGGACATTGCCGCGTACCAGCTCAGGCAAGATGAGCCGGGCGAAAGCGCGAAACCTTTATCTGTCAGGCGAAATACAGCCTTACGCGATTGCTGCCTGAAAATGGCTTTGCAATGCTTTGCAAAGCTCCGATGGTTAACATCAGGTAAAGCCTTGCAATCCTTGATATAGCTTGAATTTTTTACATCATTTCGGCACTTTTCTAGTGGTCTGATTACCTTTGAGTAAGGTTCCGCCGTTAGATATGGCGGGTGATTAAAAAAGACCGGTCCCTCGAACTACCGAACGAACTCTCGTTCAAGGCCCTTCTGGGTCTTGCAGAGCCGGTCGGGCTGGACGGCGATATCATGCGTGCTATCCAGGCACGAACGATGCGCAAGCGGACGACGTTGCGGGTCGCGCTCAATCTCGTTTGTGCGATCATGGCGATTTTTCTTTACCGCGATATTGCGCCGGTTTGGGCAACTATAAGCTGGGCGGCGCTGTTCAGTGCGTTTCATCTTTTTTCGTTTCATCAGTTTGGCACGAAATGGGTATGGGACCGCCCGCAGATCAACCGCGAAGATGTGAAGCGGCTCAATACCCACTCGGCAATAACTGCAACGATGTGGGGATCAGCATTCGGCTTTCTCGGTGCGAGCGGGACCATAATGGAGGCGCTCGGTCTTTGGTCGATCGTATTGGGTATGATGGTTTATGCCTCGCTACTGTTGCCGACGGCACCCATGGCTGCGACTATATTCATCGGTATTACTAGCCTGTGCGCATCGTTTGGTTTTATCTATCATGGCGGCTATTATCTTGCGGTGGCGGCGATGGGCATCGGCGCACTTCTAGTCATGGCGTGTCTGCGCTCGGCAAGGGCGCAGATCTTGTTCGAGGTCGCCAACAGCATCGTCCAGGAAAAATCGGAAACGGTGAGTTTGCTGCTGCGTGAATTCGAGGACAGCGGGGCGGACTGGTTATGGCAGACCGACACAACCCGTTGTGCGACCCACGTGTCGCCGCGCTTCGCTTACGCTCTGGGCGAAGAAGCAAAGGCTATCGAAGGACAACCGCTTTTGAAATTGATCGCCGGCGATGCCTGGGAAAAGGGCCAGTATCCTGACGCGCTCCACGACCTTGCCGACCGCCTGAAACGGCGTGAATCTTTTAGCAACCTGATAGTGCCCGTAACGATCAAGGGCATCACGCGCTGGTGGGAATTGTCGGCGTCCCCCCGAAACGCCGAAGACGGAAGTTTTCTCGGTTTCCGCGGGGTCGGTTCGGATGTCACTGAACAACGCGAGTCCGCGGACAAGATATCGCATCTCGCTCGCTTCGACACGCTGACCGGCTTGCCAAACCGTTTGCAGCTGACCGAGACTTTGGCCGAAGCCTTGACCGAGGCCGAAAAATGGCGCCGAAAATGCGGGTTCCTGATGATCGATCTGGACCGTTTCAAGGCGGTCAACGATACGCTGGGGCATCCAGTAGGTGACCGACTTCTTGCGCAAGTGGCGCGTCGTCTACAGCTCATCATGACCGACAATGATTTATGCGGTCGTCTTGGTGGCGATGAGTTTGCGGTTGTCATTAAGGATGCAGGCGATGGCAAGTATCTGGCGACGCTTGCCCGTCGCATTATCGATAGTCTGTCGCGGCCTTACGATGTCGATCAGAATACGCTTTACATTGGCGCTAGTGTCGGGAGCGCTTTGGGGCCGGCCGATGGCCGTACCGTTGAACTGCTGATGCGTAGTGCCGACCTGGCATTGTATCGATCAAAAGATCAGGGCGGCAATACGCATCATGGCTATCAGCACAAACTCCATGCAAATGCGGAAGAAAAGCGGCTGATGGAGTTTGAATTGCGTAACGCGCTTGAGCGTGAGCAACTGCATGTCGAATATCAGCCAGTGGTGAATGCCAGTGAAGATCACGCACTGGTCGGGTTCGAGGCGCTCGTTCGCTGGAATAATCCCAAGTTCGGCAATGTGTCGCCGGCCAAATTCATACCGGTCGCCGAAGATGCACGACTGATTGTTCCAATCGGTGATTTCGTGCTCCGCAAGGCATGCAAGGATGCAATGAGCTGGCCCGAATCGGCAAGGGTAGCGGTGAATATCTCGGTCGATCAATTAACGAGCACGAACTTTGTCGAGACGGTGATTTCGGCTTTGCACGACAGCGGTATGCCAGCCTGGCGGCTTGAACTCGAGGTGACCGAGAGCATCTTTTTGCGAGATGGCACATTAGCTGTGCAGGTACTCGACCGACTGCGCGGCTTGGGCATAAAATTGTCGCTAGACGATTTCGGGACCGGCTATTCGTCACTCGGATATTTGCGCAATGTCCGTTTTGATACCATCAAGGTTGACCGGAGTTTTGTGCAAGGTGCGGCGAAAAATAAGGCCGAAAGCCTTGCGATTATCCGCGCTGTGGTGGCACTCGCCGATAGCTTGAACATCGCAACCACCGCCGAGGGCGTCGAGACCGAAGCCGAACTAGCGATGATCCAGTTACTCGGTTGCAAGAAGATCCAAGGCTACTATTTCGGGCGGCCAATGCTGTTTGCTGACAGCCTCGCTCTTTTTAACCACCCACAACGCCATGTAGCTTAACGGCTGCTAAAGGATTTCCAGCACCTTGTCCTGAGGCCGGCACAACCGGACACCTTTGTCGGTTTCTACAAAAGGTCGTTCGACCAGTATCGGGTGCTGAACCATTGCGTCGAATATCGCGTCATCTGCCGCGCCTTCAATCAATCCCAGTTCTTCAGCAGGCGAACCGCGCGTACGCAGAGCCTCGCGCGGGGAAAGGCCGGCGTCACGGAATAGCTGCTCAAGCTTGACGCGTTCGAATGGTTGCTTGCGATATTCCACAACGGTCAGTTCGACCCCACGCGTTTCCCGCAGAATTGCCAACGTCTTGCGCGAGGTGCCGCAGTCCGGATTGTGCCAGATGGTTGCCTTCATGAGCTTGTTTTATCTGTGTTGACGGCAGGTTGCAAAAAACTTCTCGCATATGACGCTTTAAGTATTTGCATATGAGAACGAGTCGCAATAGAGCTGCCGTCATTGATTGAGAATCGTTCTCATTTAGGAAAAAAGGAAGCCGGTGCGTATTTTATCACCTTCACTCGTTGCATTGGCCTATACGGCAATTCATTCGATGCCAGCTTATGCCTATGACGCGGCGCTCGACGATGCGAATGATGACAGCCGTACTATTATTGTGACCGGCACCAGCGAAGGCTATGTCGCGTCCAATTCGGTCACAGCGACAAAAACCGACACGCCGTTGATCGACATTCCGCAGACAATCAATGTCGTGACGCGTGAGCAACTGGACGACCAGTCGCATCATTCGCTTGGTGATGTGCTGCGCTATGTTCCGGGCACGACAGTCGGTCAGGGCGAGGGCAATCGCGACCAAATCACGTTGCGCGGCCAGAACACGACCGCCGACTTCTTTCTTGATGGCGTCCGTGACGACGTACAATATTATCGCGGGCTATATAATATTGAACGCGTCGAAGTCCTGAAGGGCCCTTATGCGTTGATTTTCGGACGCGGCGGCGGTGGCGGAATCATCAACCGCGTGCAAAAATCCCCCAAGACAGAAACTTTTTATGCAGGCAGCGTCAGCATAAACAGCTTTGGGGCCTATGATTTCTCTGCAGACCTCAACGCGCCGCTGAATGATTTCGCAGCAGTGCGTTTGAACGCGGTTTACGAAAATCTCGACAACCACCGCGACTTTGTCGGCGGCGAGCGTTATGCGTGGAACCCATATGTTGCCTTCAAGCTTGGGGAAAACTGGAACCTCGGACTTTCCTACGAATATGTGAATGATGACCGCACGACCGATCGCGGAATTCCTTCGATTGCAACCGGCGCGGGTCAGCCAAATCGTCCAATCTCCGGTTATCGCGACCAGTTTTTCGGTGTTCCCGGCGTCAACCGCACCAAACTTGAAGCGCACATTGCAAAGCTTCGGCTCGACGGCCAGGTCGCGGATAACCTAAGCTTCAGCAGCACGATGCTCTATGGCGATTATGACAAAATCTACGTCAACGTTTTCGCAAATGGTGCCGCGACCGCGCAAAATGGCACGGTGGCACTGTCTTCCTATAGCGACCCGACGCAACGTGAAAACTTCATCGCGCAGGGCAATCTGGTCTGGGATGTCAACACTGGTCCCTTGGAGCATAAAATTCTGATTGGCGCCGAATATGGCGACCAGAAATCAGCCAATCGCCGGATAAACGGAACGCTTTCGAGCTCAACCTTCAATTTGTCCACTGGGGTGTTTCCGACGGTTAACTTCAACGTCCTCAACCGCAATACCCTATCCGACGTCGAGTTTTTCTCTGCCTATGTGCAGGACCAAATCAGCATTGGCGCGCATATCGATGTGGTAGCAGGGCTGCGGTACGACAGTTTCGATATTCAGGGCGTTGACCTGTTCCCGGTCATTGACCGGCCCTTTGGGCGAAAAGATGACAAAGTCAGCCCGCGCATCGGTTTGATCTTCAAGCCGCAGGAAAGTGTCTCGATCTATTCCAGCTATAGCCAGTCCTTTCTGCCGCGTTCTGGTGACCAGTTTCTAACACTCTCGACGACACAACAGAATCTAGCACCGGAAAAGTTCACTAATTACGAACTGGGTGCGAAATGGGATATCCGTCCCGACTTGAATGTAACGCTTGCATTGTTCCAGCTGGAACGCACGAACGCGACGACGCCAAACCCGACCAATCCGTTGACCACAATCAACATCGGCAAGACGCGCACGAAGGGCGTAGAGCTATCGGTCGCAGGGCGGATTACGCCGAAGTGGCAAGTGCATGGCGGCTACAGCTATCAGGACGCTGCCCTTGCCGGAAACGATTTGGTCCGTCTGGGCCAAGTTCCCAAACATCAGGCGAGCCTTTGGAACCGCTATGATTTTACCGATGCATTCGGGGCGGGTATCGGCATAATCCACCAATCAAGCCAGTTTGCCGCTATCCGCACCACCGCAACCACAACGCGGCTTCCGGCATTCACGCGGGTCGACGCCGCGCTTTATTATGACTTAAGCGATGCGGTGCAGTTGCAGGTGAATGTCGAAAATCTGTTCGACACCGCCTATTTTGCCGATGCGCACAACAACAATAACATCTCGACTGGAGCGCCGGTCAACGGCCGCTTTACAATCCGCGCCAAATTCTAGCGGGGGGCGAGCGCGGCCATATGCGCCTTTGCGTTTTCGACATAATGCGCGACGCCCATGCGCATCCCCATGATGGCGGCATCGTCGAGATCGCGGACGAAGCGGGCAGGGGAGCCTGCCCATAATTGCCGCGCTTCGATGCGTTTGCCCTGTGTAAGCATTGCGCCAGCTGCGAGCATTGCGTCGCCCTCAATGACGGCGCCGTTCATAACCGTGGCCGACAGCCCGACGAATGCGCGATCATGCAAGACGCAGCCGTGCAGCATGACATTATGCCCGACCAAAACGTCATCGCCAATAATCGTTGGAAAGCCATCGGGTACGCCCGGCATCGGCCCATCGCAGTGCACGACGCTGCCGTCCTGAATATTGCTGCGTGCGCCGATGACGATGCGGTTTACCTCGGCGCGAACCACGCAATTATACCAAATGCTTGATTCCGGCCCGATGGTGACATCGCCGATAATCCGGCATCCCGGCGCGACGAAGGCGCTATCGTGGATTTGCGGTGTCTGGCCGTTCAGCGTTATGATCGAAACGTCCGGGCGGGTAATAATCATATGATTTTCCAGAGCGAAAGGTGCGGCAGCACCGAAGCATAATCGTCGGTCCACGGGCGCGTTTTTCCTGGCGGGTCTAACGCCAGCCATTGGTCGGCGTCATGATATTCGCTCTTCTTTGCATCCAGCTTGCCGGTCAACTCGGCGAGCTTTGCTTTGTCACGGCTGAGCGCAATCCATTGCGAAGCACGGTCGCCCCGATTGGTCATTGCCTCGGTCGGGCTGTCATGCCGCAGGGCCGCGAACCAGCCATTGGTTTTGGCTTCAGCCGAGACAACCGGATTGAGATCGATGTATCGGTTCGAAATATGCACCAGCAAAATGCCGTCGGGTTTCAGCGCGCGGGCGTAGGTAGCAAACGCCTCCTTAGTCAGCAAATGCAGCGGAATTGAATCCGACGAAAACGCATCGAGCGCCAATATGTCGAACTTGCCTTTAGGCACCTGCGCCAGCGTCAGACGTGCATCGCCCAAGGTGATTGGCACATCGGGCGCGCAGCGTTCAAGGAACGAGAAGATTTTCCGCTTGGCGCTGATGTCGATGACAAGAGGGTCAATTTCGAAAAACTGCCAATATTGACCGGGCTTGCGGTAACAGGACAATGTACCGGTCCCGAGGCCGACAACTGCGACGCTTGCATCCGGGCCGAATAATGCGGGTGCTTTTGTAAGCGCAATACCGACCCCCGAAGTTGCCGGATAGTAACTGATAGGTCGTGTTGGCTCGTCGAGCAATTGCATGCCGTGCATCGTCGTTCCGTGCATCAGCCAGCGGGTCCTTCCGCTTTCCGAAGAATTGACGGTGTAAGTCCCGAAATAGCTGCGCATGCGGTTTCCGTCGAGTGTCTGGCGAATGCTCTGCCAGCCGCCATTGACGGTCAGCAATCCGGCAATCGCCAACAGGAAAGCGAAGCGAAATCCAGCGACCGCGACGCCCAGCGTCATGACGACGGCCGCGATAATCACCTTGGTCAAGGTAACGTTTTCGGGCTCGGTCACACCACCGAACACGCCGAGTGCCAGCGCAATACAACCCGTAACTATCATTATCGCCGGAATTTTTCTGTCGTTCCAGTCGAGTGGAATGAGCGAAATTTTAGGCAGCAGGAACGCGGCTGCCAAGATCAGTATCGGGTGTTCCCACGTCCAGTCGAACAGCAACGGCGCAACGATGGCACAAAAAAATCCACCGATAACGCCGCCGATCGACATCATCAGGTAGAAACTTGTCAGCTCGCTAGGCGCGGGGCGGGTCCGGTACATTTCATTGTGCAAGGCGACCGCCACGACAAACAACAAGCTTAGGCTGGCGACGAGACCGTTAATGGCTGCCTTGCCCCAAACCATGAAGACAAATGCAGATGTGATGACCAGCACCAGCGGCGCTAAGCGGCTAATCCAATATGCCGGACGCTGGTTTTCGGCAAACGCAACGCTAAAGCTGAGCAGGTAGATGCCGAGCGGAATAACCCAGAGAAGCGGCATTGCCATCAGGTCGGTAGTCAGATGCGAAGTGGTCGACAGCATCAGGCCGGACGGCACGGCGGCTAGGGCAATCCAATAAGCCCGTCGACGCCAGCCGATTTTTTCTGCGGTCGGACTGGCCGGCGTTGTTGTTTCCGGGACATTCGTTGCGCGCCACAATTGCAATGCGCACAAACCGACAAAAGCCATAAGCGCGAGATAGATGCTGCTCCAAATCCATTTTTGCGTGTTCAATGCAGTAAAGGGTTCGACTATAAGCGGATAGGCGACAAGTCCCGCAAAGCTGCCGATGTTGGACGCGGCGTAGAGCGCATAGGGCTCGCCTTGATTGCCCGACAACGCATACCAACGCTGCATCAAAGGGGCCTGTGCTGCAACTACAAAGAACAGCGGTCCGATTGAGGCAATAAGAAGCCACGGGACCCAGAATATCGGCGAACCGTCCACTGGCGGATGGAAGTTTGCAAGTCCGATGGGTAGCCAAAATAGGGCGATGGCAAACATTGCGAGATGTACGATCGCCTGCCGGCGCGCTGGTTCCTTGGCCAAGCGATGCGCATAGGCATAGCCTGCCAATAGCAGCGCCTGATAGACGAGCATTGCGCTGTTCCATACCGCAGGCGCCCCTCCCAATCGCGGCAGCGCCATACGCGCTATCATGGGCTGGACGAGGAAGAGCAGGAAACTACCAGTCAATATGGTGAAAAGGAACAGCGTGCGGCTGTTGCGTCCGGAAATGCCTGCCATTTTAATCCCTAAGCAAACGCGCGGTGTGCGCGGCGTGATAGGTCAATACTCCCGAGCATCCTGCCCGTTTGAACGCCATTAGAGTTTCCAGCACCAATGCGTCCCGGTCGCCTGCACCTGCCGCTGCTGCGGCCTCGATCATCGCATATTCGCCGGATACCTGATAGGCGAAGACAGGGATATCGAAGCCATCTTTCACGCGGCGAATGATGTCGAGATAAGGCAGGCCGGGCTTGACCATGACACTGTCCGCGCCCTCGGCGATATCCATCGCAACTTCGCGCAGCGCCTCGTCGCTGTTTGCCGAGTCCATTTGGTAACCCTTTTTGTCGCCTTTCAGCAGGCCGCGCGAGCCGACCGCGTCGCGGAACGGGCCGTAAAATGCGCTGGCATATTTCGCTGCATAGGACATGATCTGGACATTGCTGTGCCCGTTCATTTCAAGCGCCTTGCGGATAGCACCGATGCGGCCATCCATCATGTCGCTTGGTGCAATAATGTCCGCGCCTGCATCGGCCTGGTTGATTGCCTGATCGACAAGGACGGCAACGGTTTCGTCATTGAGCACATAACCGGCATTATTGACCAGTCCGTCCTGTCCGTGCGCAGTATAGGGGTCTAGCGCCACGTCGGTGAGCACGCCGATCTTGTCGCCATGTGCCGCCTTGATCGCCCGGATTGCGCGGCACATCAAATTGTCGGGGTTGAGTGCTTCCTGCCCATCGTCGCTGCGGCGGTCGGCCTGTGTGTTGGGAAACAGGCCAATGCACGGAATTTCGAGTTCGATAGCTTCGGCAGCGCGCATTACAATCTGATCGACCGACCAGCGCGATACGCCGGGCAATGTAGCGATGGGTTCCTCGACGTCTTTACCTTCGGTAACAAACAGCGGCCATATCAGGTCCGCGGGGGTAAGCACGGTTTCGCGCACCATTGCGCGGCTCCAACCGGTCGCGCGGCTGCGGCG
>JANLSY010000214.1:0-1868 GCA_031362665.1 Sphingomonadales bacterium | reverse complement strand
CCGGTCGCCCGACAAATACTCCGCCGCCGCCTCGCGCGCCGCCACCTTGCGGTCGAGCGCGACCGAGTCCTCAAGGTCGATGATGATGGCATCAGCACCGCTGGCCGACGCCTTGGCGAAGCGATCGGGCCGGTCGCCGGGTACGAACAGGAGCGAGCGGAGTTTCATGGGTTTGAGCCTTATATGTTTCACCGGTGCTGGCCTCTTCGAAAAGCGTTCAATCAACGGCTTTCGATTGGCCTGCCAACAAGGTTACGCGCTTTCGCTCCGCTTTAACAGCGCCGCGCGCTCGCAACTGCACACCACTTCGTCGCGCTGGTTCAAACAGCGGTGGAGGAAGGTCACGACGCCCGCATCCGGCCGTGATTTGCTTTCCTTGAGCGCGATGACTTCGGTTTCGGCGCGCAGCGTATCACCGAGGAACACCGGCTTTGGCATGATGAGCTTGTCATAGCCAAGGTTCGCGACCAGCGTGCCCAATGTGGTGTCGCCTACAGACAGCCCGACCATGAGGGCAAAGGTGAAGGTGCCGTTAACGAGGATCTGCCCGAACTCGCTGGCCTTGGCGGCCTCTGCATCGATATGCAGCGGTTGCGGGTTGTGGGTCATGACCGAGAACAGCAGATTGTCGGTCTCGGTCACCGTGCGGCGGATTTCGTGGGCGATTGTGTCGCCGATTTGCCATTGGTTGAAATATTTGCCTGCCATTATTCTACCGCCTCTATCCGCACCAGCAGGGCCTCGACCTGCACCTGCGCGCCAGCCTCGGCATTGAGTTCCGCCACCACCCCGTCGAACGGCGCGGTCAGGCTGTGCTCCATCTTCATCGCTTCGAGCGTGATGAGTTTCTGGCCCTTGGTGACGGCTTGGCCTTGCGCGACCTCGACCGCGATGATGCGGCCCGGCATGGGGGAAAGGATAGCCCCGGACGCGACTATCCCCATGCTCGAACCAGACGCTCGATAGGGACCAATCATCCACGTTGAGCCCCGGTCATGGAAGAGCGACGCTCCCATTGGACCCGATGTATCCAACAGTCCCCAATTGGAAGCATTCACTTCGACTTCGACAGTTGTTTCGATGTCATCCACCAGTAAGCGCACATTTTTCTGTCGAGGAGAATTCATCCGGAAACCCGACAAACAAAGCTCAGCCAAATCTTCGGCGAACCACAAAAGCGTCGCGTCGTCTGGCATCGCTGAAGGAATTATACTGTCACCCTTTCGCTGAATGAGGCCCGTATCAACGTCGCCGCTTCTAAAATCCTCATCCTCGAGTAGTCGCAAAAGAAACCCAGTGTTGTTCTTGACCGGCCAGATGGACGTTTCGGCCAATCCATGCGCCAGCGCTAGCCTTGCGTCATCGCGTGTTTCCCCGCTTGATATGACCTTGGCAATCATTGGGTCATAGAACGGGGAAACTGATGAACCCTCATCGACGCCAGTCTCAATCCGTCCGCCGAATGGCGGGACTTCAAGTCGAAATTCCTCCAGCCTTCCGACACTTGGCAGAAATCCCTTTGCCGGATCCTCCGCATAGAGCCGCGCCTCCATTGCCCAGCCGTTGATCGACAACTCCTCCTGCCGCTTGGGCAATGCCTCCCCGCTCGCCACGCGCAACTGCCATTCGACCAGATCGACGCCGGTGATTTCCTCGGTCACCGGATGTTCGACTTGCAGCCGCGTGTTCATTTCCATGAACCAGATGCGGTCCGCGCGAAGGCCTTCGCGGGCATCGGCGATGAACTCGATCGTGCCTGCGCCGACATAATCGACCGCCTTCGCCGCCTTGACCGCCGCCGCGCAGAGCTGTTCGCGGGTCGCCTCGTCCATCCCCGGCGCGGGGGCTTCCTCGATCACCTTTTGGTG
>JANLSY010000191.1:0-2118 GCA_031362665.1 Sphingomonadales bacterium | reverse complement strand
ACACGGTGCCAACTTCGGTCCAGCCGCAACAAAGTAATCCGTTTTGCCGTGCGCGTCCAAAGCTGCTTGATCGACATAGCGTTCGAGCACCTTGTACACCTGCGGATTGGCTTTCGACCGGGTCAACGAATAAAATTCGTTGCCCGGCTCGTTAGCGTTTACCGCCGCCGACAGTTCAGCAAACACGGCTTCAAATTCGGCATTCTTACCTTCCGCGACAGTCAATGTCGCGATTACGCCAATAGCAGCCATGACTTTTTCCTCTTTGGATGATTAGAAAATCTCGAACAATCCAGCGGCGCCCATGCCGCCGCCGACGCACATCGTGACGACGCCGTATTTGGCACCACGGCGTTTGCCTTCGATCAGCGCATGGCCGGTGCAACGCGCGCCCGTCATGCCATAGGGGTGACCGATAGAGATTGAGCCGCCGTTGACGTTGAGTAGCTCATTGGGAATGCCCAACTTGTCGCGGCAATAGAGGACCTGTACCGCGAAGGCTTCGTTCAGCTCCCAAATGCCGATATCGTCCATCTTCAGGCCAAAGCGCTGGAGTAGTTTCGGGATTGCGAAGACAGGCCCAATACCCATTTCGTCAGGCTCAGTGCCGGCCACTGCCATACCGACATAACGGCCAAGTGGGTTCAGCCCTTTTTTCTCGGCAATTTTGGCTTCCATCAGAACGCTTGCCGACGAACCGTCCGACAACTGGCTGGCGTTGCCTGCGGTGATTGTCATATCAGGGCCCAAAACCGCTTGAAGAGCTTGAAGTCCGGCAAGCTGCGTGTCGGCGCGGTTGCCTTCGTCCTTGGCAATGGTCACTTCTTTCTGCGTGACTTCGCCGGTTTCCTTGTTGGTCACGTTCATTGTCGTGGTCACGGGAACGATTTCGGCATCGAAATAGCCAGCTGCTTGCGCTGCTGCAGTGCGCTGCTGCGATTGCAATGCATATTCGTCCATCGCATCGCGGCCGATGCCGTAACGCTTTGCCACCACTTCGGCGGTTTGCAACATCGGCATATAGACATTCTGGTGCATCGCGATCAGGTCGCGGTCAGGCGCAACGCGCATTTCCTTGGTCTGCACCAAAGAGATCGATTCCTGACCGCCAGCGGCCATGACATCAACATTGTCGACGATGATCTGCTTTGCCGCGGTTGCAATCGACATCAGACCCGACGAGCATTGGCGATCCATCGTCATCCCCGAAGTCGTGATGGGCAGGCCAGCGCGCAGAACAACCTGACGTGCCAGATTACCAGCCTGAGTACCCTGCTGCAAAGCCGAGCCCCAAAGCACGTCGTCGACTTCGCCGCCTTCGATTCCGGCGCGCTCAACGGCGGCTTTCAACGAATAGCTACCCAAGGTCGGGCCGGAGGTTGCGTTGAACCCGCCGCGATAGGCTTTACCGATGGCGGTACGGGCGGTGGAAACGATGACTGCGTCACGCATGGGAGAATTCCTTAAATTGAAAAGTTATACGAAAAACTGGCTAATCCATTCGGCTTGCAAAGCGGGTTTGTCTTCACCCTCGATTTCGACGGTGAATTCCAGCGTTTGTTGCCACTGGCCGGGGCGCTTTTCAGTGAGTTCGAGCAGCTTGAAATGCCCACGCACGCGCTTACCGGAACGGACCGGCGCGAGGAAACGGGTTTTGTTGCCACCATAATTGACCCCCATTTTCACGCCTTCGATGCGCGGGCTGTCGGATTTTGCAGACATGACAGGGAAGAGCGAAAGTGTCAGAAAGCCATGTGCGATGGTGCCGCCAAACGGGGTCATCTTCGCCATCTCTTCATTGACGTGAATGAATTGGTGGTCGCCGGTCGCATCGGCGAATTTGTTGATCATGTCCTGATCGACCAATATCCATTCCGATGTACCGATATTTTCGCCAACTTTGGTCGCCAGTTCGGCGGGGGTGATGGTGGTCATAAGCTTTCCTCTCGCGGTCTATTTTGCAGCATCGTGGCCCGATTGGCGGGCATTTACAAGCCCCGCCAATTTGCCGTTACGGCATACGTGGCTCGCCCAAACACTCGCCAAGCGAATCAGCTTTTAGCTCGGGGCTTTGATTGCGAAGGCGCCGTGGCATAGGGCATAACCAAGGTTCCGTCG
>JANLSY010000122.1:0-8086 GCA_031362665.1 Sphingomonadales bacterium | reverse complement strand
CAAGAAGAAATTTAATGCTACATTCGGTAACGACAACACCGCGTGCACGGCAATTCAGGGGCTCGTGCTGGACGATGCTGTCAACCCGCTGACAACCGCGACTGCGCGAGCGCTCGCCGGCTCGCTGATTGGCCTCGGCTGCGTGGGCAACTCAACCGCTGAGCTGAACGGCGTTTCAATCAATGATCGCCGGAGTGAAGATGAATTCACCGGCACCGCGATCCTGTCGTGGAAACCCACCGACGACCTTCTGCTCTACACGAGCTTTGCGCGTGGATATAAGGCGGGCGGGTTCAACCTCGACCGCTCTGCGCTGAAAGCGGCAACGTTTCCATTTTCGGCCACCGTTGGCGGCGCACAGGCGTTGGTCGGTAGGCTTCAGTTCGACCCAGAGCTGGTTGACAGCTACGAACTGGGCGCGAAATACTCGACTGGTCCGTTCAGCTTGAGTGTATCGGCATTCCGTTCGGATTTTTCGAATTTTCAGCTGAATACCTTCGACGGTAGCGTTTTCATTGTTGCGACAGTCAACGGCTGTAGTAATCTCGTTGGCGGCCCTGGCGCAGATTCCGACCTTAGTGCCGTAACAGGTAGTTGCGCCCCAGGAGACGTTACTTATGGCGTCCGTACTCAAGGCGTAGAGTTGGAAGCTTCGTTGGTTCCGGCACCCAACTTCCGCGTAGCCGCGGGCCTGACCTATGCTGCGACTAAATATCAAGACGATATCATTGGTAACAAAACCGGTGCAGCGATCACACCTGCACTTCGCAAACTGCCCGGTGATAACCTATCGAATGCGCCCGAACTGGTTGCAACGTCGAGCATAACCTGGACACCTGAGATCGGCAGCGGCGGACTGTCGGGCCTTGTCTATATCGATGGCCGTATGACCAGCGATTACAATACCGGTTCCGACCTGTTCCCGCAAAAGGAACAAGACGGCTTTGCGGTGTTCAATGCGCGTATCGGTCTGCGCGGTCCCGACGAAGCATGGTCGCTCGAATTATGGGGCCAGAATATCTTCGGCCAAGATTATGCCCAGGTTGCGTTCAACACGTTCGCCCAGGCCGGCGCGGGCACCGCACCATTTGTCGATCCGCAGTATCCAGGCGGACGTCAGCTCATTTCGCAGTTCCTTGCTGAACCGCGGACATATGGCATCACATTGCGCGGCAAGTTCTAGGCCCCGCGAACAGACAAAAAGAAAGGGCCCGTTTTGCGGGCCCTTTCTTTTGCGCTTATTTCGGGATAGAGGCGCTTAGAAAGCCGGGCATCGGGCCGTTCCAGCCGTCGTCGGCACCATCATCCGGTGCCTTCTCAATCGGCTTTTCGCGCTGTGGTTTGGCCGCGCGGGGCTCTTTGGCCGGACGCGGCTCGTCTACAGGGCTGCTTTTCTGTTCGGATTTTGGCGCAGGTTTTGCCCGCTCTGGCCTTGCTCGCTCGGGCTTGGCTTTTTCGGCTTTCTCTTCCGCCGGAGCTTCGACTTTCCCCAACCGGCCAATCTTGACACCGATCAACTTTTCGATGCTTTCGATCGCTTCTTCATCCGCCTTCGTTACGAAAGTATAGGCCTTCCCCTTGGCCCCTGCCCGTCCGGTTCGACCGATGCGATGAACATAGTCATCGGGATGCCAGGGCGCGTCGAAATTGAAAACATGGCTGACGCCTTTGACGTCAAGCCCGCGTGCCGCAACATCGGATGCAATCAACAGGTTGATTTCGCCTGACTTGAACGCCTCCAACTGTCGCTGGCGCGTCGCTTGATCAATATCGCCGTGAATCTCGCCCGATTTGAACCCATACTGTTGAAGGCTTTTGTTCAATTCGCGCACGGTGGTCTTGCGGTTGCAAAAGACGATGGCGGTCTGCACGTTCTCGCTACGGATCAGATCGCGCAAGACTTCGCGCTTTTTCGTCGGCGCGACATTGACCAGAAACTGTTCGATATTGAGGTTCGAAGATGCGGGCCGCGCCACTTCGATATATTTGGGGTTCGACAGGAACTTGTCCGCAAGTTTCTTGATTGGCGGCGGCATCGTGGCGGAAAACAGCAATGTCTGCCGTGTGGCGGGAAGCTTCGTACAGATATGCTCGATATCGGGAATGAAGCCCATGTCGAGCATCCGGTCAGCCTCGTCAATCACCAGCATTTCGCAGCCGGTCAGCAATATCTTGCCGCGTTCGAACAGGTCCATCAGCCGTCCCGGCGTCGCGATCAAAACATCAACACCTTTTTCCAGCGCCTTGACCTGATCGCCCATCTGCACACCGCCTATTAGCAGCGCCATCGAAAGCTTATGATATTTGCCGTACTTCTCGAAATTCTCCGCCACCTGCGCCGCGAGTTCGCGCGTCGGTTCCAAAATCAGCGAACGCGGCATCCGTGCGCGCGCACGACCATTGGCCAACACGTCGATCATCGGCAAAACAAAGCTTGCTGTCTTGCCCGTGCCGGTTTGCGCAATCGCAATAATGTCGCGCATCATCTGCACTTGGGGGATAGCCGCAGCCTGGATAGGCGTCGGCGTGTCGTAACCAGCTTCGGTAACGGCCTTTAATAATTCATCGGACAGGCCGATATCGGCAAAACGCATAGAGATGTTTCCGGAAAAATCTGCTGGTGGCCGATATTTGGCCGCAAGCTTGCGCGCGCTGTGACGCTGCAACGCACAAATGTCAAGGAAATTGGCGGTTAATCAACGCGGGATCAGCAAGCGAAACCGGTCCACTTCGCACTTCGCACCCGTCCGTGCGTGTAGCAAGTCACGCTCGACGCATAATTTTCCATCATAGGGCCGCTCCATATAGGCTCCGGCATAAAATTCACGGGCAAGACAGCCATCGCCGAGATAGGCCCGGATAAGCACGCCATCCTTGGTCAGAAGTTCGAGTGATTGCTTGGTCCCGACCCGCGATCCTGCCAGCTTGTCGATCCACAGGCACTTGCCGATCTTCTGTTCCTTGTAGCGGACCGGAACCGCACTACTTTTCTTAAGCGCGTTTGCGTTGGCCGTTGCAGGTGGGCTTGGCAAGCGAACGATAACGCGCTGGTCGATACGGACTTGGTAGAAACCGGTGTTAATTCGGATAATCGGCGCGAACGGATTGTCGCTTTGTACCAGTTCGACCTGACCCCAAGCGCTATGCGAGATGGCAAGCAGCCCGAACGCAAACAACACTGAGGTAAAGGCTGCGCGCAAGAATCGTTCCGGTATCGAGTTGAAGTTCAAATGCATTTAGCCGATAGGGTTGAACGTCGCATGAATTGAGCATTTCTGCGTCCGCTGTCAATCGATTGGAAGTCGCCGTGCCGAACCGGAACGCATTGTCGGAACTATGTGAACGTCTGGGACCGAAAGGTTTCACTGACGATGCCGATATGATGGCCCCATGGCTAACCGACTGGCGCGGACGCTACACTGGAAGCGCCGCTGCGTTGGTGTCTCCCGCCAGCAAAGAAGAAGTGGCAGCAGTCGTCCGGTTCGCGGCCAAATACCGGTTGGCGATCGTACCCCAAGGCGGAAATAGCGGGATGGTTGCCGGAGCCACGCCAGATAACAGCGGCGAGCAGATCATCCTCTCGATGCGCCGGATGAATTCGGTGAAAGCTATCGATGCAGATAGCGGACTGGTATGGTGTGAGGCCGGGGTCATACTGCAGAATCTGCACGACGCGGTAGCAACGCATGGACGCCGCTTCCCGCTTACGCTTGGCGGCAAAGGTTCGGCAACAGTGGGCGGGCTCATTTCGACGAATGCCGGCGGCACGCAAGTGCTGCGCCACGGTACGATGCGCAATTTGGTCGCAGGTCTTGAGGCGGTCTTACCTGATGGGTCGATTTACGACGCCATGGCGCCTCTCAAAAAAGACAATCGGGGGTACGATGTCAAACAGCTTCTGATCGGTGGTGAGGGCACAATCGGCATCGTTACCGGTGCAGTGTTGCAAACTGTCCCTGCGCTGGTTGATCGCTGCGTCGTTTGGGCAGGCGTTGACAGCCCCGAACAGGCGTATCGGCTATTGCTGTTCATGCAGGCCAAAGCCCGAGAGCGCCTCGAAGGCTTTGAAATACTACCGCAGCGCGCGCTTGACGCGGTGGTCAAGCACATCGCCGGAACACGCGCGCCGCTTGACACGGCGCATCGCTGGCACGCGTTGATGGAGTTCGTGCAGGACGATATTTCGCAATCGGCACCCGCCGAACTCGCGACGCGGCTGTTGGAAGAGGCCATCAATGCGGGCCTGCTCGAAAACGCCACAATAGCGGCCAGCGACGCGCAGGCCGACGCCTTCTGGAAAATCCGCGACTCGATTGCCGAGGCAGAACGCGCCGAAGGCCCAGCGCTGCAGCATGACATCAGCGTTCCCGTCCCCGACATGGCGCGTTTTATCGAGGCTGAATCGCCCGTCATCGAGGCGCGCTGGCCCGGCACCGCGACCGTTGCCTTCGGACATTTGGGCGATGGTAACATCCATTTTCATGTCAAGGCGCCTAAGGACATGCCGGCAACCGAATGGTATGCGGGCGACGGGAAAATCATTACCTCGCACATTTATGATCGCGTGCGCGATTATGCCGGATCGCTTTCGGCGGAACATGGCATCGGCCAGGCTAAAATCGATGAATTTGCGCGTCTCGCCGAACCTTCGCGCCTTGCCGCATTGCGCGCGATAAAACACGCTTTCGATCCACTCAATATCATGAACCCTGGCAAGCTTGTTCCGCTTGCGTGAAGCGCGCTCTCCGCCTAAAGCGCCGCATCGTTTTTTCTGTCAATTTCTAGCATAATGGAGTTTCCGATGGCCAGCGCGCCCCAAGCCGCAGAATTACCGCTGCTTTATAAAGACCTCGTTCCCCTTAACAGCAACGATCATGTAACGTGGAAAACACGCATGCTGGAAAATGCGAAGTTCATGGACGGTCAGCACGCGATCCCGCTGACTATCGAGGAATTCATCCCGGCTTCGCGCAATTATCCGATCATTTTCTCGGCATCTGAAAATCCTGTGCCGCTGGTGCTGATGGGGATGAACGAGGGCGTCAACGCATTCATGAACGACGATGGCCAATTTGACCGGCCGGTCTATGTTCCAGCCTATATCCGCCGTTATCCGTTCCTACTTGCTAAATTACGGCCAGACACCGACGAACTGTCACTTTGCTTCGATCCGACATCGGGTGCTGTTGGTGAATTCGATGACGGCATCGCGCTATTCGAGGACGGCAAACCAAGCGAAAACACACAGAATATCTTGAAATTCTGCGAAGATTTCGAGAATGCCGGTGCACAAACGCATGCTTTTGTCGAAGAGTTGAAAAAACTCGACCTGTTGATGGACGGCGAAGTGTCGATTCAGCAAGAAGGCCAAGAAAAGCCTTATGTCTATCGCGGCTTCAAGATGATCGATGAAAACAAATTGCGCGACCTTCGCGGCGACGCCGTACGCAAGCTCAACCAAAATGGCATTTTGGCCCTCATCCACGCACATCTTTTCTCGCTGCAGCTGATGCGCGAAATATTTGCACTTCAGGTGAGCCAAGGCAAGGTGCCGCAAGTGACGGAACTGCCCACGGGCTGACCTTTGATGCCGTCACTCGCCAGTTGAGGGTGTGACGGCATGACAAAATACAGCAAAACGGCAATCGCACTGCACTGGATCATTGCGATCCTGGTGGTTACCAATGTCACTCTGGCAAGCGTGTCGGAAGACCTGCCGCGCGCGGCCAGGGCGGCCTATATGAACCCGCACAAAGCAATTGGAGTTTCCATCCTGCTGCTGTCCCTTTTCCGGCTGTTTTGGCGCCTGGGAAATAAGCCGCCGCCGATGCCCGATGCTGTCACTGGCTGGCAGGCGAAACTCGGTAAGACTTGTGCACGCGCTGTTCTATTTCCTAATTATCGCCGTCCCGTTGACCGGATGGCTTATGGTTGCGGCCCGCCCGGGGGCACCCCCGCTCGATTTCTTTGGGCTTTTCAGCCTCGATCTGCCTGTCGGAAATAGCAAGTCACTGTCGGATTTCGGTCGTGAGGGTCACAAGATTCTGACGAAACCGCTGGTGATACTAATATTCCTGCACGTTATTGGTGCGTTGAAGCATCAATTTGCCGACCGTGCGCCGTTCATCCAGCGAATGTGGCCCTAACCGGACCATGAGCCTGGCGTCATATCGCTCCGGATAATCGTCTGGCCGCGTCGTCTGTAAAATTTTGGCGAGCGAGTCTTGATTTTGAAATATCGAAACCCCATTCTCGTAACAGGACGGAAATCTCCCCTCCCTTTTCCGTCCTACCGGTGCCGTCAGGCGGCACCACCTCCCTGAACCTTGGCCACCCCGGAATTTTTCCGGGGTGGCTTTTTCTTGGGATTGGAAAACAGCTATTCCGCGGCGATCAGCGTTTGCCTCCCTAAAGCCTGATCGGCAAGAGCGTGGACAAGGTCGCCTACAAGCGCCTGAGCCATGGCCAGCCCTCGTCCCGGTTCACGCATGGCCGAATCCAGATAAAGCGACCGGTCGACTTCCAGCTGCAGAGCATGGACATTTGCCTTTGGCTTTGCATGATAACGCAAGATATGTTCGCCTGCATAAGGATGGTTGAGGGCCGCGCGATGTCCACGCATCCGGATCTGCTCAATCAACAGCTCGGCATATTGCGACCCCGCGCTTTGCCCGAAACGGTCACCAATCACGAAATGCGGGGACTCGCCCACCTGTGGTTGCCGGATAGGCGGCATACTGTGTAAGTCGAGAAGGACCGCGACCCCGAACTCAGCGCGCATTCGCGCCAATATCTCGGCAATTCGCGCATGATATGGTCGATGAAAGGACGCTATGCGTTGTTCGACTTCGGCAAGTTCAAATGGATGTTTCCACAACTCGCCATCGCCGGACAAACGGCGAGGGACCAGCCCGAGTCCGCCGCGCTGCTTTGCTCCGGGCCGGGGATAATTGTCGCGGTCCGCGCCGCGTACCATTTCAACGTCGAGATCGCTTTCATCTCGGTTCAGGTCGATCCAAGCCCGGGCGCGATGCGCAATTATGACCGGAGCACCGGACAATATAAGGTTGCGCGACAGCAGGTCGGCGTAGCGGTCCTCAAGTCGCAACAGTGATGGCCGAGGCAGACGAAGCGCGTTGAATATAATATCGGGATAATCGCGACCGGCATGTGGAACAGACACCAGCACTGGCATGGACAACGCAGAACCATTGTGCACGGCAAATCCGTCTATTTCAGACCGCTGTATCAATCGCCTGCCACCCTGTTTATTTCGCAGCCCTTTTGCCATGTTTTGCAGCTTTTGGTGCAAAAAATTAAAACTCTGCCATTATCGAGTTGGCAACAGCGGGCGCGAGTCCACAATTTACGCAAGAGGATTAACTATGGCCCGCATTTTGCTCGCCGAAGATGAACAGGCAATGCGCGAATATCTGACGCGCGCGCTCGAACGCTCTGGCTATGAAGTGGTTTCGGTTGATCGTGGCACCGAAGCCGCACCATTGCTGGAACGCGAGCATTTCGACCTGCTTCTCACCGATATCGTTATGCCCGAAATGGATGGCATCGAACTCGCGCGCCATTGCAGCAAGGTTTCGCCTGCAACCGAAGTCATGTTCATCACGGGCTTTTCAGGGGTAGCATTGCGCGCGGGCGAATCTATGCCGTCCGCCAAAATCCTGTCCAAGCCATTCCACCTCAAGGATCTAGTGCTTGAAGTCGAACGACTATTTGCCAAGGAAAAATTCGGCGAATTGAATTAGGCTTGAATGATAGGGGAAGCCCAGCTAGAGGCTCCCGCAGCGTGGGCGTATAGCTCAGTGGTAGAGCACTGTGTTGACATCGCAGGGGTCGCAAGTTCAATCCTTGCTACGCCCACCATTTTCTTTCCAGAATTACGATAACTCCGGATCTGCTCAAGAAGTGGATTTAATATCGCGTTTTTTCCGTCGCTTGCGAGGACGGTCAGCGCTGGTGCTTGGCCAGAGACCATTTGTAGTCGTGACATATCACCAGATCTGCCCGAATTTCTCTGGGGCCTATTTTCGTGGCACCACTTTTTGGGAAGACTTGAACGGTCGGTTAC
>JANLSY010000108.1:0-2994 GCA_031362665.1 Sphingomonadales bacterium | reverse complement strand
GCCGGTGCTGTTTCAGCAGTTTTTTCTTCTGCTTTCTTCTCCGACCCACCGCCTGAACATCCTGCGACCAATGCCGAAAGGGCTACTGCCCCAGCTAAAAATCTTGCCTTGACCATATTTTCTCCTATCCCGTTTAAATTGACAGCATAGTCAATGTTTTACGTCTCAACCCGACTATAGACTAACGCACATTAAAATCAATTGAAAGGGCATTATCGCCCTGCCGCATTAATCGGCAATACGGGCATTTCCCTCTTCGGTTTCCTTCAACACCTTATGCCGCAGATAGCGGACAAATAGGTAAATCAACAGGACCACCGGCAAAGTGATAGCGCCGACAAAAATTTCCGATTTCGACCCGGACGGGAAGGCCGATACGCCTTTTGAAATATAGCCTATCAATCCGACCAGATAATAAGCTGCAGCAATTACCGATAGACCCTCTACCAAAGTCTGTAGGCGCAGTTGAAGCTGAGTCGACCGTTCCATTGAACGCATCAGTCCAAGGTTCTGCGCTTTTATGCGGCTGTCGATCCGCACATCTAACGAGTGCATAACGCCGGAAATACGCTCGGCAATATGACTTAGCCTTTGCCGGAAAACCGAACAGGTCCGAGAAGCAGGAATCAGCCGTCGCTCGGTAAAATCGGTCAGGCTCTGGAAATTGGCAACTGGTTGAACATTGAGCGACGCCAAGCGGTCGGCTGCGACTTCAGCATAAGCTGCCGTTGCACTGAGCCGAAAGCCGGTTGTCGAACGGATAAGCTCAAGCTGAGCGGAAATATTGGCAAGCTCGTTGAGCAAGGTTTCGTCGTCATCATCGGCAACCGTCACACGTTTTGCATGTTCGGAGAGCTTTCTCTCCAACTCGTCCACCTGCGGTCCATATTGCTGCACCGTTGGAAAGCCGAGCAAAGCAAGGTTGCGATAATTGCCAAGCTCTTGCACGCGCTGGATTATCCGTCCGCGTTCGCCATCTTCGACATCGCCAGCCCTGACCAACAAGCGACCGTAGCCGTCATCGAGGATTCCGAAATCCGACCAGATTCGGAGCCCGGCGTTAACATCGCAACAGACGATCTCACGTTCCGAAATACCTAGCTTTTGCAGCTGCGCTTCGCTGCCGTCGGCGTCCGGCATCACAAATACGCGGGTGGCCCGAACCACTGCGCCCGGCCAGGATTCGAGCCAATTCATGTAGGGATTGCGGACCGAAGCCGGCGCGGCTTCCGGGAAAATCAACGTAAGTGTACTAGCCTCTGTATGCCGCTCCCAAAGGAAGTGGATGCCGGACCTGGTGTGGCCCGAGCCGTGGCGGGGCGCCAAACTCCAGTCATCGAAATCGGGCCGGTCGCCGATCAGCCAACGGTCCTCAAGCACGCGTTCTTCAGCGCTTATCAATCGAACTGCCTGCACCATCTCGCAATGTTTGCCTACGGGCGCGAACCTGCGCAGGCGCATTTCGTCGACGGCCCATCGGCGCAAAGGATGCTCGGTAAAACTCATGGCAAATCATCCGCTAATATTGCCAGAATGTCCATAGCTTACGGCCGCTTAGAACACCGAATGCTCACCGCGTTCGACGCTGGATTTGCCTTCGATTAGCCGCTTGTATTGGTCCTGCAGGGTGTCGGTTCCAGTCGAAGGTGTACCTGCAGAGTCATAAGCTCCGGTTTCTACGTTCCAGACCAGCATCGATTCGGTCGCATAATATTGTCCGATTCGTGCCAGTTCTGCCTTTCTCTTTGCGGCGGGCAAAACACGTCCAACCATATCAAGTCCGCTGACAATGATATCGAGCATCCTTACCGGCAAATGCCGGAAGCGTGGTCCTTTTCCTAACAGTGCAAATAAGATCTCGCCCTGCTGCTTTGGAGTTATGGCATTGCCCGGACCCCCGATTGGCAATATCCGGTTTTGCAGGGTGGTATCGACGATGCAGTCGGCCAGATAATTTGCAAGGTCAGCATCACTGATCGGCTTGCAACTGGTCAGTTCTCCGTTTCCAAAAAGCAGAAATGGCTTTCCGTTGCGGACCCGCTCGACTTGTCCCGAAAGCGATTTGAAAAATGCCGTGGGGCGCACGATCGAATAAGTGACCCCGGATTCAATGAGTGCTTTTTCGAATGCGAGCTTGGCATGTTGAAACGCCAGCCGCGGCTTTTGCACGCAAATGGCTGACAACAGTACGAAATGCTGGACGCCGCTGGACTTTGCAGCATCAAGTGCATCCAAATTGGCCTGGTAATCGATCTTCCAAGCATCCTTTGGCGCGCCGTTGCGTGAGGCGAGGCAAGACAACAGAACGTCGAAATGCTCACCGCGAAATCCGTCTCGAATGATCGATTGCGCGTCGGTCACTTTGCCGATGCGTATTTCCGCCCCTGCACTTTTCATCGATTTAATCGACGAAGGCCGGACAAATGCCACGACGTCATATCCGCGTTCGACCAGCGTTGTAAGGGTGGCGCGACCGATAGTTCCGGTCGCACCCAGCAAAAAAATGCGCTTTCTTTGGTCCGGCTTGTCGGCTGTCATCCCGTAACCATACCCCAACCTTCCACCCAAAGGTGGTGAGCCCTGCTGGGTTCGAACCAGCGACCTACTGATTAAAAGTCAGTTGCTCTACCGACTGAGCTAAGGGCCCGTATCACAACCGGCCTGCCGGTTTATGCGAGAGCGCATCCCCTAGTGGCGCTATCAGGCGGGGTCAAGCGGCTTTGGACGGTTAAGGCGCGATTGTAGCTGACGGATGCTTAGCCCGCTGAGGGGGTCGCGCCAATCGGGGGCGATCATTGCGGCGGGGCCCAATACGAAATTCCGGACGCGCAGTGCAGGATGAGGAATGCCAAGGCTTTGATCGGCCCATATCCCGCCCGACCATAGCAGAATATCGAGATCGAGGGTGCGCGCCTGCCAGGCCTGTCCGCGGCGCACGCGGCCAAAATGACGCTCGATGTCGTGCAGACGCGTCAGTAAGGCAGGCGGCGATAA
>JANLSY010000081.1:0-4210 GCA_031362665.1 Sphingomonadales bacterium | reverse complement strand
ATCGAAATTGCCGCTGAAACCGGGGCCGATGCCATCGCGCATGGCGCGACCGGCAAGGGCAATGATCAGGTGCGGTTCGAGCTTTCGGCTTACGCGCTCAACCCGGACATCAAGGTCATCGCGCCGTGGCGCGAATGGGACCTAACCAGCCGCACACGGCTAATCGAATGGGCCGAGCAGCACCAGATTCCGGTTCCCAAGGACAAGCGCGGCGAAAGCCCGTTTTCGACCGACGCGAACCTGCTGCACACATCATCCGAGGGCAAGGTGCTCGAAGATCCGTGGGATGAAACCCCCGATTATGTCTATTCGCGTACCGTCAATCCCGAGGATGCGCCTGACACGCCCGAATATATCACCGTCGATTTCGAAAAGGGCGACGGCGTGGCTTTGAACGGCGAGGCGATGTCGCCCGCGACTTTGCTCGCGGCACTCAACGAACTGGGCCGCAAGCATGGCATTGGCCGCCTTGACCTCGTCGAAAACCGCTTTGTCGGCATGAAGTCACGCGGCATGTACGAAACGCCCGGCGGCGAAATCTACGCCCGCGCGCATCGCGGTATCGAGAGCATCACGCTTGACCGAGGTGCAGCACATCTCAAGGATGAGCTGATGCCGAAATATGCCGAGCTTATCTATAACGGTTTCTGGTTCAGCCCTGAACGCGAGATGTTGCAGGCGGCCATAGACCACAGCCAAGAACATGTTTCAGGCACGGTTCGATTGAAACTTTACAAAGGTTTGGCAAGCGTAGTTGGGCGGAAATCTCCAAACAGTCTGTATAGCGAAAAGGTCGTTACCTTCGAAGACGATGCCGGAGCCTATGACCAGAAAGACGCGGCGGGCTTCATCAAGCTGAACGCGTTGCGGTTGCGGTTGCTTGGGCAACGCGGGAAGTAGATGACAAGCAAAGCACCAGTTTCGGCATTCATGCCCTGGCGTTATGGTTTGTTTCTTTTGCTGTGTGCCTCGGCGGCGGCTTTTGGATTTTGGCTGCCTTGGTATCAGGCGATCATGTTAGGCTTTGATGTCGCTGCTTTAGGTTATTTCGCAACGTTAGCACCGTTGTTCCGGCTGGATGCGGCGGGTATCCGCAAGCAGGCAAAACCCGTCGACGCCGACCGGATATTGCTGCTGGCCCTGACCGCGGTCATCATGGTGACGATATTGACTGCGGTCGCCTCGGAACTGGCGCAACGCGAAGCACCCAACCAATTTGCCGTCGTGCTGATTATCGCCACACTAGGAATAGCCTGGTGCTTTTCGAACATGATCTACGCCATCCACTACGCGCACCTGTTTTACGATGATAGCCGCGGCGTTGGTGATCGCGGGGGAGTCGAATTTCCCAAGACTAAGGCACCCGATTATTGGGATTTCGTCTATTTTTCTTACACCCTTGGCATGACATTCCAGACCTCGGACGTCGCGATAACAGATAGCCAATGGCGCAAGGTCGTCATCTTCCACAGCATTGCGGCGTTCGTTTTCAACATTGGCGTCATTGCGTTTTCGATCAACATTCTCGCCAGCTGACGCGGCCATTGCTTGCCGTTTCTTAACCAATTTTAGCTAGTACCGGCTCGTGAAAGCCAGCGCTGTCAAAGCCGCCGATCCCCGGCCCGTGTCCGCCGTCAGCACTGCTGTCGGCTTGAGCGGGCTGTTCGGGCTGTTTCTGGCGGTAATCGTCGCGCGCAATTTCGGCGCTATTGGCGCGGCGTTGGGCTTCCCGGGCTGGCCTGCGCTGGCCGACGGTCCTTATTCTGCGCTGGTTGCGCTTGTCTTTTGCGGGTTACCGATGGTGCTGTGGTCGCTGTTGGTGGACAAGGTGCACAGGCGGCAATCGACTGGCATAGACTGGAGCCTGAATCGCCCCGTCGCCGATGTGCTCGACACCAGTATCATCAAGATTGCCGGGCTATGGGCGACATGGGCAGTTATCGCCAGCATCTATGCGCTCTGTCGATTCTACTGGGACGGTAATTACCTGTTTGCGATGCAGATGTTTCAGGCGGCCGCGATACCGCTCATCATTTTTTCGGTGCCCTATGTCGTCTGGCTCGATCGCTATCTCGTCAATCCGCGCGATGGTGCGTGGCATCTCGGCGCATGGATATCGGGGCGTGCCGATTGGGACCGCGACGAAATTTTCCATCACCTCCGTGCATGGGCGGTGAAGGGGTTTTTCCTCGCATTCATGATCTCCATCGTGCCCGGCGGTTTCCGCGATATCGTCAACATGAACTTTGCTGAGGTTGCAACCAATCCGGTGTGGCTGGCAAATGCTCTAATCACCGCGATGTTCCTTGTCGATGTGCAGTTCGCCACCGTCGGCTACATGCTGACGATGAAGCCGCTTGACGCGCATATCCGCACCGCCAATCCGTATCTCGCGGGCTGGGTGGCAGCCTTGATGTGCTATCCGCCGTTCATCCTGATGAACAATGGCGGGCCGCTCGATTATCATATCGGCACCAGCGACTGGGCATACTGGTTCGAAGGGCAATCGGCTTTGCTATGGATTTGGGGCGCGATGCTGGTTGCACTCACGGGTATCTATGCTTGGGCCACCGTCGCATTCGGTCTGCGCTTTTCCAACCTGACCCATCGCGGCATTTTGACGCACGGGCCGTACGCCTTCAGCAAACACCCCGCCTATCTCGCCAAAAACAGCTATTGGTGGCTCGCGACGTTGCCATTCCTCGTCACCACCGGCAGCGCCGCCGACATGATCCGCAACAGTGCAGTTCTGGCACTGGTCAGCGGCATATATTATTGGCGAGCGCGAACCGAGGAAAAGCACCTGATGGCAGACCCAGCCTATGCCGAATATGCAGCGTGGATGGACCGTAACGCACTCGTCCCGCGCTTTTTTGCTGCGTTGCGTGGGGCTGCCGGCAATCGCCTTCGTAATGGTGCAGAAGTGCACCCTGCGGAGTAATCCGAAAATCCGGCTCCGCAGGGCAAGGATTGGATAACTAGCCTAGAACTTGAAGCCTGCTTCGACGCCCCAGATACGCGGTTCGTTGACGAAACCGGTCAGGTTGTTGAAGTCGATGCCGCCAACCGCCGAAGTATCCTTGGTGATGTTGCGGACGAATGCGGCGATATCGAACGCGTCGGTTTTATAACCCACGCGCAGACCGCCTTCGAACATGCTCTTGTCCTGAAACTCGACCGATTCATATAGGAAGAAGTTGATCTTCGAACGGTACGCCCAGTCGGTGTAGGCATAGATTTCGCCGTCGCCGACCGGAATGCCATAACGTGCTGTCCAGTTGGCAATCCAGCGCGGGCTCTGCGGAAGGCTGTTGCCGTTGATGTTGACGATCGCCGACGAGAATGGTGCGGCTGGCGTCACAATCGGATCAAGGAGCGTGCAAAGCGACAGATTGCTGAACGTATCGACCCGGGTTGCACCGCAAGCAGCGGTGGTTAAGTTGGGATCCTTGATTTCAGTGTTGTTATAGCTGACGCCAACCGTCAGCATCAGTTCGGGAACCGGCCTCAGTTCAAGATCGGCTTCAAGCCCGTAGCCCCGAACCTTATCGGCATTGACCAGCCGGTTCGAGTTTACGGTACCACCAACAGCCGTCAATTGGGCGTCGTTGAGGTTATAATAGAACCCGTTGAGGTTGAAACGGCCACGCCCATCGAGGAAAGTCGATTTTACGCCTGCTTCCCATGAAGTGATCGTTTCGGACTGACCAATGGTAACGCCGTCTTCCAGTGTCTGCGCGGTGTTCGCCGGGAACAGAATGCGTCCCTGAATGCTTGGCGCGCGATAGCCACGGGCAACGCGGGCGTAAAGGTTGACGTCGTCGGTTGCGGCGTAGGTTGTGCTCAAATCCCATGTGACATTGTTGTCGCTAACCCGACGATTCACGCTGCCGAGAGGGTCCTGAAGGAAGCCTGGAAACTGTGTGTCTTTGCTGCGGACAACGTTATAAGTGCGCTTGTCGTCATTATAGCGAATTCCGCCCGTCACACTGAGCTGATCGGTCAACTGGTAGGTCAGCGATCCGAAGACCCCATAGGCCTTGCTCTGCTGTGCCTGCGATACCAGAATGTTGACGCCGCCCGGAGCGTTGTTCGGATCGCCCAGCGTCGAATAGTTTTCGCTAACGATGCTGATGTCTTCGTCAAAATAGAAGAAGCCTGCCTGATAGCTCAGCGCGCCGTCGCCATTGCTGGCAATACGGAATTCCTG
>JANLSY010000080.1:0-20353 GCA_031362665.1 Sphingomonadales bacterium | reverse complement strand
GTGATCGAGGGGATCGAGCATCTCTCCAGCCTGCCACGCGGAACTGGTGCGCTGGGCTTTTACGAGAAGGAGGAGGAGCGCGTGCCGATCTTGTCGGTTCGGTTGGGCAATGAAGCGAAGGATGTACCATCTTTCGAATATCTTTCGACCGAAAGCACAAGCTTTGCCGCTTATGCCGATGCCCGAGCCAATCGCCGCGATCCATTTTTCAACGTGCCCGCGGGTGGCGCAGATATCTGTAATATACCGGTACCGCTGCGCCGCAAGCCGTTGAAGTGATCGCAGAAACCTACACCGACACCGCCAAGCTTTGGATTTGGACCAGCGACAAGGCGCCTGCGAGCTGGCATTTCCTGACCATCGAGGGCGATGCCGCAGAAGCCATCCACGCACTGGCGCTGATGCGGAGGCTGGAGAGTGGTCGGCGGCGTGGCTGGGGCGCGATGAAGGTGCGTGCCACGGTTGGCAATACCGTTTGGGATACGTCGATTTTCCCCGACAAGGGAAGCGGTGGCTGGCTACTGCCCGTCAAGGCGGCGGTGCGCAAGGCAGAAGGGCTGATCTCGGGTGAGCAGGTGCAGGTGACTGTCACCATCTAGTCCGCCATCATCACCCCCATTTTATCAAGCGTCGCCTTATCAATTTGGCACAACCGCGCCGCGCCAACGCAGGGCCGGGATTACGCGACAATAGCCTTCGCGATTGCCCGAATCGCATCGGGACGGGCGACAAAGGCCATGTGCGTGCAGTCGAGTTCGATCCGATGATCGGACTCGTGCCGCTGCCCGCGGGCCGAATGCGGTGCGACTACGCCGTCATTCGAAGACCAGAAGGCACAGGTCGATACCGGCGGCTTTTCTGAAAGCGTTACATCGATTGGGGGGGCATCGACCTTGTGGCCTGCGACAAATTCGTAGATCCGCCAAGCATTGTTGGAACGCGGGTCACCCGAAAAGGGGCTTCCCAGTGTAACCACCTTGGCCACGCGATGCGGTGCATGTTTGGCATATTCACGCGCAATCAAACCACCGAGACTCCAGCCGACCAGCGTCAGCGGCGTATCGCATCGCAAGAGTGCTACCCGTTCGTCCAGCCTTTCGAAGATGTCCGCCTTAATGCCCTTGTTACGGCCAAGACCCCAACCATGTGCTGCGAAACCTGCATCCTGTAAAGAGCGGCGCAGCCGCGATGTGGTTTGGTCGGACGCCATAAAGCCGGGCAATACCATGACGGGTCGTCCATCACCCTCAACGTCGAGCGGAACCGTAGAGGCAAAAGCAGCACTGGTGCGCATATAGGCAAACGACAGCGCCTCGCGCGCCAGAAGCGGGAATGCAGGTGCGCCGGGCGTTGCCGGTGCAACACCGGCCAATCCGGAAATCGAGGAGAATCGCGATGCCATAACCGCCGTTATATGGCGGTCGGAGATTTATGAAAGATTTATGACGCTATTATTCTGGAATTATTATTTGCTGGAGCCCCGTAGGGGGCGTAGCCGAAGGCGCGGCGGGAGCTTCCGGTGCTGCCATTATCGGCGGAGCAGCCAATGCGCTGCGTTCGAGAGTGTCGAGTGCCTTGCGCGTCTGTTCGTAGCTTCGCGCACGGCCGAGCCAGTTTTGCGCAGCAGGAGCCGCAACACCCGGCATTGCCGATATTTCGGCAATCGCGCCGCGAACATTGCCCGATTCCACCAAGGCGTGCGTGCGGAGCATGCGCTGCGTCGGTGCAGGCGATGGCGAATCCGATTTGCGGAGCACGAAAAGCTCAGAAAATTCGCGCTGGATTGTGGCCCAAAGCGTCTCTTCGCGGGCGCCTGTTACCAGCAGATTTTCAATTCCGGTCAATTCGGACTGCAATGCTGCAAGCGTAACTGGCGTTTGCGAAGCCTGCAAAACCGTAATCACCGCTTGTGGCTGGCTGCTTCCAAAACGCAAACGCAACTGGTCCGCCAAATAGCCGAGCGGCGTGCCATTATCGATTGCGCGACGTGCGGCGATGGCGACGAGCAGTCCCTCGGCCCGCGCGGCGTTATTGGCATTTACTGAGCTATCGGCAGCCGCTGCGGTAAGCGGAGCGATCAGCGGCTCGGCAGGAACAGGCGACGGTCCGGCCTTTGCCGGCGCAGGTGCCGCGCTGGCCAAGGGCGCATCCGACCCGAGCCAGCCATAATTGTCGGCCAGCCACCAGCTTGCGCCGATACCACCGCCAAAGGCGATAACCGCTAACAGCAATATGTGCTTGAGCCTCATGCCGCCGCGCGTTGGCGCAGCGCTGGTCGCAAAATCGGTCATTCTATCCCCTTATTCCCGGATATCAGTTAGGGGTCGCTATTGCTCTATGTAAAGCGCGATCACAGGCAAGACAAGAGAGCGGCGTCGTTTGGTTGGGTCGCGACCCGCAATGATTTCCAATTCCCACCGGCTGCACTAGCGATATTTTCCGACAGCGCGGCAATCGAAATGGCCGCGCGATCAAGTCCTTGCTCGCCAACAATACTAGCGAAACGCACTGCAGCCCGAGCCGAATGGAGCAGGACATGGTCGGCCTGCAATGTAACCTCGTGAAAGTTGTACGGGACTGGCAATGCGGCGCTTCGGTAAACAATCCGCAGATCGATTTCGACGGAAGCGTCAGCACTAAAACTGCTGTGATCTTCGCCCGCCAGCCAAAGTAAACGGCAATTCCGAAGGTCACGCAGTAGTTCGTCCGCACCGATATTGCCGATATGGCCGACGTGAAGTCCCGCTTGATCCGCCGCTGCAGCCGTGACCTTGCCAACCGCATAAGCAGGCAGATGAGAAAACGAGGCGAGTTGCGGACCAGCTTGGCGGACCGCATTTGCGCTCGTCAAAAGAATGCCGCCATAATTGGCCGCGCAAGGCGCGTCCCAAGCTACAGCTTGCATAGCAAAAAGTGGCATCAACAAGGGATCGTGTCCAGCGGCACCGATCCGCGCTGCCGTTGCGTCCGCCCCCGGCTGCGGACGGACGACGAGCAGTTTCATGCCGCGAAAAGACCCCGCAAATTCTCGCTGGCATTACCGATCAATTCCGCTGCCAGCCGCGCCGGTCCATCTGTATCTGGTACCGCGAAAATCGAAGATCCGGCGTGCCGTTCCTCACCATTCTCGCTCAAAATCTCGCCACAAAGTTCGATTTTCCCACCATCGACTGTGGCATGCGCCGCGACCGGCGAATGGCAGTTACCACCCAACGCTTCGAGGAAAGCGCGCTCGGCCATAACCGCCGTGAACGTGGCTTGGTCGTTTATCGCCGAGAGGAAAGTTGCCAACTCGGCCCGCGCCGAAAGATGGTCGATGCCGATAGCCCCCTGCGCCGAGGCGGGCAGCATAGTCTCAATGGGAAGGCTTGTGCCGATATCGTCCATGCCGAGCCGGTCGAGCCCCGCCGCCGCAAGCATCGTTGCGTCGAAATCGCCTGCTTCGATTTGTGCGAGCCGCGTTGCGACATTGCCCCTGATGGCTGAAATCCGCAGATCGGGACGCATAGCCTTCAATTGAGCCGCACGGCGCGGGCTGGAGGTACCAACATGCGCATTTTGCGGCAGCGCCTCAACACTCAAAGCACCCACCAGCCGGTCGCGGACGTCGGCGCGGGGTAGCATTGCCGACAAGGTAAATTCCGGCGCGCGGACGGTTTCGACGTCTTTCATCGAATGGACGCCGATGTCGATCTCGTCCTCGATCAGTGCGCGTTCGAGCTCCTTGGTCCATAACGCCTTCCCGCCGATTTCGGCGAGCGGGCGATCCTGGATTTTGTCACCGCTCGAAAGCATAGGGACAAGAACGACGGCTTCTTCGGCAAGCCCATATGCTGCCCGAACCGCCGCAGCTGTCATCTCCGCCTGTGCGAGAGCGAGCGGCGAACGGCGCGTGCCGATGCGGAGCGGTTTGAGGTGAGTGAAATGCGGAACGGTCATGCGGCTTGTTCATAACGTGGCAGACACCTAAGGGAAGCGCAATGGCGATAATATTGGGTCTGGAATCAAGCTGCGACGAAACCGCAGCCGCGATCGTACGCAGCGACCGTACCGTTTTGAGCCATGCTCTGGCGGGGCAGGAGGATCATCACCGCGCTTTTGGCGGTGTCGTGCCCGAGATCGCCGCGCGTGCGCACGCTGAACTGATGACGCCGCTCGTTGAAACCGCTCTCGCTGACGCAGGGATGACATTGGACGATGTCGATGCGATAGCTGCAACGGCTGGACCAGGACTTATCGGCGGGGTGATGGTCGGGCTCGTCACCGCCAAGGCGTTGGCGATGGCGTCAGGCAAGCCGTTGATTGCGGTCAACCATCTCGAAGGCCATGCGCTGTCGCCGCGACTGGTCGATCCCGAACTCGATTTTCCCTACCTGTTGCTCCTTGTCTCGGGCGGACATTGCCAGTTGCTTCGCGTCATTGGGGTAGGCAACTATGACCGGCTGGCAACCACAATCGACGATGCGGTCGGGGAGGCCTTCGACAAAACTGCCAAGATATTGGGCCTGGGCTTCCCCGGCGGTCCGGCGGTTGAGCGTGCGGCGGCAAATGGGGATGCGAAGGCAGTTCCGTTGCCAAGGCCGCTCAAGGGAGCCGATGAACCACATTTTTCTTTCGCTGGCCTGAAAAGTGCAGTGGTGCGAGCGCACGAATCGGGAATGTATAAAGTCGAGGACATCGCTGCATCCTTCCAGCAGGCCGTCGTCGAGTGCCTTTCTGACCGGCTGGTCTACACACTCGACCGTATCGACCCACCCGCTGCACTCGTTGTGGCCGGAGGCGTCGCAGCCAACATGGCGATACGCGCGATGTTGGAAAGACTCTCCGACGACCGAAATATGCGCTTCGTCGCGCCGCCATTGTGGCTCTGCACCGACAATGGCGCAATGATCGCTTGGGCAGGCGTTGAGCGTTTTGCCGCCGGGCTGACCGATGGCCTCGATTTTGTGGCCCGCCCGCGCTGGCCGCTCGACCCACACGCAGCCCCGGCACGCGGCGCAGGAGTGAAGGCATGAGCAATCCGAAATATCCGGTCGGAATAGTAGGCGGCGGTGCTTGGGGCACGGCGCTAGCGGCAGTTATGGCGCACATCCATGACGAAGTGCTGATCTGGGCGCGTGAAGAAGAGGTCGTCTCCGGAATAAACGATGGCCATGAAAACACCGCCTTTCTTGCAGGATTGAAGCTGTCCCCGAAAATTACTGCAACTGGTGATTTGAACCGAATGACTGACTGCGGTGCGTTGCTGATTGTCACGCCGGCGCAACATGTGCGCACCACGCTCGCCGCCTTACCGGAAACCCAGGCACCTCTTTTATTGTGTGCTAAGGGCATCGAGGCCGATACGCAAATGCTTGTTTCCGATATCGCTACCCAGGTTCTACCTGACAATCCGATTGCGGTGCTGTCTGGTCCAACGTTTGCGCATGAGGTGGCCGCTGGAAAACCCACGGCGATAACGCTGGCGACAGCAAACCAGGCCTTGGGCTCGGTATTGATGCGCCTGATCGCGTCCCCGCATTTCCGGCCTTATTGGTCGGACGATGTTATTGGCGCAGAGATCGGTGGCGCGGTCAAGAATGTGCTCGCCATTGGCTGCGGTGTTGTCGATGGCGCCGGCCTTGGCCTGAACGCCCGCGCTGCGCTGATCGCGCGGGGTTTCGCCGAGATGCAGCGTTACGGCATGGCGCGTGGCGGCAGGGCAGATACGCTGGCGGGTTTGTCGGGATTGGGCGATCTAGTCCTAACCTGTTCGTCGGAAAACTCGCGCAATTTCTCGCTCGGACGCGGGCTTGGTCAAGGGACGCCCGCCGCTGAACTGCTCGCCGACCGGCGGACAGTGGCCGAAGGCGCTTTTACCGCGCCGGTGTTGCTCCAATCGGCGCATTTGCTCGGTGTCGATATGCCGATTGTGGCGGCGGTTTGCGCATTACTCGACGGCAGCGCCACTGTTGGCGAAGTCACCGCCACGTTGCTCGCCCGCCCACTCAAACCCGAAAGCTGGTAACGCAGCGGCGTTTGCGCTAGCTTGCTAGACAGGGGTGTAAATTTGACGGCAGCCAGAACCGACGAGGAAGATATTGCGGCGCTGGCAAAGGGCGGGCGCACGAATGTCTTTGGATTCCTTCTGCGTTTGGCTGCGCGCATCCCCTTCTTGTTTATCGCCGGGCGGCTTTATGGCCCTGAGGCATTGGGGCGGTTTGCTTATGCCCTGTTGATTGTCGAATTTGTCGCGCAGTTGGCATCATTAGGCCTGCGGCGGGGTCTTGCCGAATTGCTTTCGCGTGATGACCGCCTACATGCCCAACTCGTCGCAGATGCAATGCTCGCCGCGATGGTAGCAGCTGCTTCGGGAGCTGCCGTTTTGATTGCTTTCCCGCATATCATGTTTCCCAACAGCGGAATTAATGGACTCGACCGGTTTCTGCCGTTGGTGATCTTTGCCATCGTTGCCACCGATATTGCGCTAGCGGCACTCGCCTATCGCTTCGACATCGTCTCGACGGTACGCGCCCGTGCAATTGTCGAGCCTTGGACAATCAGCATCGCCGCCGGCGCGTTCTATTTCTATTCGGCGCGCGACGGATTGATCCTCGCTTATGTGGTTTCGTTACTGGCGGCCTTGCTGTTCGCGCTTTGGCCATTGTGGCGCACCTATGGTCTGCCCTGGGGCTGGATACCGAGCCTGTCGCGGTCTTATGCCATTGCGCGGCGTAATCTTCCGCTGGCGGCCGCAGACGCTGCCGAATGGGGAAGCAGGCGGCTCGACCTTGCCATTCTCGGCCTTTTTGCTTCGCCTGCTGTGGTTGGAATCTATTATGTGGCGCAGCAAGTCGCCAGTCTGCCGCAAAAGCTAAAGACCAGTTTTGACCCGATTCTGGGGCCGGTAATCACGCGCAACCTGCAGTCAAAAAACTATGCTGAAATCGCAAAGCAAGTCGGGCAGGTGGGCTTTTGGATCATCGCCGCGCAAGCAGGTATTGCGCTTGCACTCGGAATTCCCGGCGAGGCTGTGATGGGTCTGGTCGGGCCGGAATTTGTTGGTGGCACCGGAGCGCTTGCCTTCTTGCTCGCCGCCGAAGTGGCCGCGGCTACCGCCGTCGTCAGTGAATCGGCTCTGGTCTATATGGCCAGGCACCGCAATCTGCTGATCTCGATCGGAATGCTGGCGGTTCAAGCGCTGGTCAGCGTAGGGCTGATCATGCTGATCCCTTATTTCCCGGTCAAGCCGGGCTATGTCGGACTTTATCAGGCCGCAGCCGTTGCTTGCGGATTGATGCTCTCGCTAGGCATAGGTTCGATAATCAAGGCCCGCCTCCTGAGCCGCTTGCTTGCCGCTCCGATCAGTATTTGGCGAATCGCACTGGCATTTGCAGTGCTCGCCGCAGCCATGCTTGGCGTCATCATAGTCAGCGTGCCTGCCCGGTTCGAATGGGTCGAGCTGGCCATCGGCGTGCCTGCGATCCTTGGCCTTTATAGCTGGATTATCTGGCGCTGGGGCTTTGGTCCTGAAGACCGCGTGCTATTCAGGAAAACGCCTAGCCCAGACGAGCCTTAACCAACGCTGCAATATCGGCCTCGGGCCGGGCGCCATAATGCGAGATAATTTCGGCGGCACACACCGCACCCATGGTGAGGCAGTCTGCCATATTGCGGCCTTGCGCTATCCCGGCAAACACGCCTGAAGCAAACAGGTCGCCCGCGCCGGTTGTATCAACCAGGTGCGATACTGGTTCGGCCTGCACCTCGGTTCGAACTCCGCGTTCGATGGCAATCGCGCCATGTTCGCCGCGGGTACAGACCAGCAGGGGCACTTTGGCGGCTATCATCGCCACAGCTGCCTCGAAATCATCGGTGCCGCTGAGCGCGCAAATCTCGATTTCGTTGGCGAACAGTATGTCGATGCGTCCTGCTTCCATCTCGGCGAGGAAATCGGGGCCATGCCGCGAAATCACGAACGCGTCCGACAATGTCAGCGCCACTTTTCGGCCTGCCGCACGGGCAACATCGATAGCGGTACGCATGGCAGCCCGCGGCTCCTCTGGATCCCAGAGATAGCCTTCGAGGTAGAGAATCGCGGCGCTTTCAATCAGCGACTTGTCGATCAACCGTGCAGGCAAATATTGCGATGCACCAAGGAAGGTATTCATTGTCCGCTGTGCATCCGGCGTCACAAGGATGTAGCAGCACGCTGTTGCCGGCGCGCCTTCACGGGCGGGGACATCGAAATGGATGCCGCCTGCGCGAATGTCATGCGCAAACACGCCGCCTAACTGATCATTGGCGACCTGACCGATGAACGCCGTCTTGTGGCCGAGCCGCGCCAGGCCCGCGAGCGTGTTGGCCGCCGAGCCGCCGCTGATTTCCCGCGCCGGGCCCATATGATCGTACAGCGCCTTGGCCCGTTCTTCGTCGATCAGCTGCATGCTGCCTTTGGTCAGGCCTTCGCTGGCGATGAACGCGTCGTCGGTGTCGGCGATGATGTCCACAATAGCATTGCCGATGGCGAGGACGTCGAAACGGGTATCAGTCATGGATTTTCCTGTAAAAAGTTTCGCGCGCCCTAGTCGGCTCAAGCAAGACGGGCAAGAAAATTAGGTGATTGACTTGAGTAACACACCTCCTATTTTGGGATGATGATACAAGCGATTATCATGGCCTTCCAAAGTCTCGCCGACCGCCGCGTGCAGCGCCTGCTTGTCCGCGTGATATTATTGACCTTGCTAGCATTTCTCATCTTAGGATTTGCCTTATGGTGGCTGATGGGATTGGGCATTGGCTGGTTCGGCCTCGACCGGATTGGTGTCAGTGCGGATAACGCTTCGGTTTTCGGGGCGTTTCTTGCGGCGGCCACGACAATATTCTCGACCTTGCTGTTGTTTCGGATTGTCGCTGTGGCGATCACCTGGGTGTTCGCCGATGACATTATCGATGCAGTCGAGGACCGGCATTATCCCCAACATGCGATGACAGGTAAACGGCCAGGATTGGTGAACGGCGCAGGGATGGCGCTGCGCTCGATAGCACGCGTGATCGGCTACAATTTGTTAGCGCTGCCGGTTTACGTATTACTGCTCTTCACCGGTATCGGCACCGCAATTGCCTTCCTGCTCGTCAACGCGCTGCTGCTCGGCCGCGATCTCGAGGATATGTTGGTTGCCCGCCACGGCAAGAAACATGGCACGATGCGCAAGCTGCCGCGGCTTTTGCTCGGGTTGACCGGAACCGTCGGAATGATGGTTCCCTTTTTCAACCTGATCGTGCCAGTGCTCGCGACTGCAACGGCGGTGCATATGGCGCATTCGGGGGTCAGCAAGTTATGAGAATTCCGCTTCTACTGGCGACGCTGCTGGTGGCAGGCTGCGCATCGACCCCCGCGCCTGCACCGCGCCCCGCTGCCCCACCCGAACGCACCGCTGCGGCCTATCCGGTCCGGCCCGTCCTCGACAAACGCGGTTTGGAGGCGGTTATAGGCAAAGACATCGGCACGCTCAAACGGCTATTCGGCGAACCGCGTCTTGACGTGGTCGAGGTTTATGGCCGCAAGCTGCAATTTGCCGGGAAGGCGTGCGTTCTCGATGCCTTTCTATACCCTGATGGCAAAGGTGGGGCCGAAATCGTGACTTATGTCGATGCACGCAGGAGCGATGGCGCCGCGGTCGACCGCGCATCCTGCGTTGACGCGTTGCAACGCCGTTAGGCCAAAGCCAGCTCATCAATCGCCCATTGCGCAGTCTCACGAACGGTCTCGCAACGATCTTCGAGCAAAGCTGTCAGGGGCGGCTGTAACGTCTTGTCGCCGCTATTCCCCGCCGCAATCGCGACATTGCGGATGAACCGGTCGCGACCAATTCGCTTTATCGGCGAGCCCGAAAACAGCGCCCGGAAAGCCACGTCATCCAACGTAAGAAAGTCGGCCAAACGCGGCGCAACCAGCTCGGCGCGCGGCAGGAAGGCCTTGTTGGCGGCGGCACTTTCGGCAAATTTATTCCACGGACAGACCGCAAGGCAATCATCGCAGCCATAAATGTGGTTGCCAATTAAAGGACGCAGTTCGGGATCGATTGACCCTTTATGCTCGATAGTCAGATAGGAAATGCACCGCCTCGCATCGACTCGATAGGGTGCAGGAAAGGCATCTGTTGGACAGATATCCTGACAGGCGTTGCATGACCCACAATTGTCCGTGCCCGCTGCGTCGGGTTCCAATTCGGCGGTGGTGTAGATCGCGCCCAAGAACAGCCAGCTGCCATGCTCCCGGCTGACGACATTGCTGTGCTTGCCTTGCCAGCCCAGCCCTGCTGCTTCGGCCAAGGCCTTTTCCATAACAGGAGCGGTATCGACGAACACTTTCACGTCCGCCCCTGCCTCATGCGCAAGCCAGCCCGCCAACCGCTTGAGCGCGCCTTTGACGACATCATGGTAATCGCGCCCTTGCGCATAGACCGAAATCCGCGCCCGGTCGGGATGTTCAGCGAGCGCCATTGGGTCATGCGCCGGGGCATAGCTCATGCCGAGCATGACTACCGATTTCACCTCGGGCCAAAGCACATCAGGGCTTGCACGCTGGTCAGCGCGGCTTTCCATCCAGAGCATATCGCCATGACAGCCTTCGGCCAGCCATTGCCGCAACCGCTCACCTGCCAAGGGGGCGAGGCTGCCGGGCGCAACACCGAACGCCACAAAGCCTTCGGCAGTCGCTCGTTCTTTCAGCATGTTAACCAAATTTGTCTTGTGTCTTTTCACACGCCAACCCTATTCAGCACCATATCGTTTCCGGGGCGCAATTCTTCATGTACGCAATAGAGGCAAAAGGACTTGTAAAGCAATTCGACGGCTTTCGTGCGGTCGATGGCGTCGACCTGAAAGTTCCGCGCGGTAGCATCTACGGCATATTGGGACCGAATGGCGCGGGAAAGACGACGATGCTACGGACCTTGCTGGGTATTATCGACCCGGACGAGGGCGAACGGGTGCTACTCGGTTCGGACCGTCCGATAACGCAGTCGCGCAATGTCGGTTATCTTCCCGAAGAGCGTGGGTTGTACCAGTCGATGCGCGCGGTCGACACCATTGCTTTCATGGGTGCATTGCGCGGGCTATCGTTGAAGGACAGCGCAGAAAAGGGCCGGATGCTACTTGAAGAGGCAGGTCTTGGCTACGCCGCCGACCGCCAGATCAGGCAGTTATCCAAAGGTATGGCGCAGACGGTGCAGTTGATGGGTACGATCGTCCATGACCCAAAGCTCATCGTTCTGGATGAACCATTTTCCGGCCTTGATGCGCTCAACCAGGCCAAGCTCGAAAAGATGATCCGCGCGCAGGCCTCCAAAGGCGTGACAGTGATTTTTTCGACGCATGTTATCGCGCATGCCGAGCGCCTGTGCGAGCGCATCGCAATTATCGCCAAGGGCCGGGTCAGCTTTGACGGACTGGTGTCTGAGGCACGCGACCGGTTGCGCCCGCAAGTGCATCTCGAAACCGAAACAGTTGATGGGCCTTGGCGCAGCGCTCTTCCCGCCGACACCAAGGCGGAGGGCAATTGGTGGCACTTTACGTTACCGACCAGCGGCGTTGAGCCACTGCTGACCGCGTTGGTCGAGGGCAAGGCGGGCATCAAATCGCTATCCATTGAACGCCCCGGACTGCACGATGCCTTTGTCGCGATTGCGGGTGAAAGCGTGGCTGCCGAAATGGACGAGCCGGTCGCGGGAGAATTGCTATGAAAGAGATCATCCGCGCCGCCTTCGTCATTGCCCGCCGCGATTTTACCGCGATTATCTATTCCAAGGCGTTTATCTTCTTCCTGCTGGGTCCGTTCTTCCCGGTGCTGGTCGGCATCGCTGCGGGCAGCCTCGGCGGGCAGATTGCGCGAGAAGCGGCACAGCCCGTCGTCGGGCTGGCTATGACTCAGGCTGATTCGCAGAAGTTGATTGCAGCGCGCGATACGCTCGCGGTGAATATGGGCGACCACTATTTTACCGAGATGAAAATTGTCGGTGATCCGGCAAAAGATGGAGCCAGAAACCCGCAAGATTATCTCAAGAAGAAAGAAGATAATCTGAGCGTGGTCGTGACCGGAACGCTAGCTAGGCCAGTTGTCACTGGAACCAAGCGTTCAGTGGATCGCGAGCGAGCTGACATTGAGCTTCTTGCAGCCAGCGCGCTCAATCCGGGCGCACTTAAGTTGCCTGATGCAACCGCAGATATCGTTGCCGAAACCGCGAATAATGACAAGCAATTGCGCACCGTGACCGCGCAGGGCGGACAGATATTGGTATTCTTCCTCACAATGCTGCTTGCAGGGATGGTGCTTTCGAATCTCGTCGAGGAAAAAGCAAACAAGATTATCGAAATCCTTGCGGCTTCAATTCCAATGGAATCGGTGTTCCTTGGAAAACTGCTCGCAATGCTTGGCATGGCGCTGCTAGGCATCGCGGTTTGGACCAGCGTTGCGTTGATCGGCATTGCGATTCTTGGCCCCAATTTGCCAAGCTATCCGACCCCCGCCGTCGGCTGGCCGGTTTTCGTGGGGCTTTGCTTCACCTATTTCATCATGGCCTATCTGATGCTCGGCGCGCTGTTCCTGGGAATTGGCGCGATGGCGGCGACTGTGCGCGAGGTGCAGACGATCTCGATGCCCGTCACCATGGCGCAGCTGATAAATTTCTTTTTTGCGTCGTACGCGTTGACCAAGACCGGGCAGCCGATTGAGGTTTTTGCCACTGTTTTTCCTTTCAGTTCACCATTCGCGATGATCGGTCGCGCCGCACTCGAGCCCACATTATGGCATCATGGCGTGGCTATCGTGGGCCAAATTTTCTTTGCGATATTGCTGCTTCGCGTGGGCGTTTACCTGTTCAAGAAAAATGTGATGAAATCGGGCAGTGCTGGTCGGGTCAAGGATAACGGTAAACGAAAGCTGTTCGGGCTGATTACTGTCAAAGGCTAGGCAATCCAGTTGCATATCGAAACGGGATTGACATATCTGTAAGTAGTGGCAATTTCAGTTCCGAGAGGAGTCTATAGAATGGCCACTGCCCCCGTGTTCGAAAGCGATTCGCTGCCTTGGGAAATCAACCAGGCACCACATCGCTGGGATGTGACGAAGCCCGAAATCTACCTTGAGGATCGCTGGCATCCGATATTCAAGGAAATGCGCGAGAAGGCGCCAATCAACAAGATCGAAGGCTCCGATTTCGGCAGCTATTGGAACATCACCACGCTGAAGGCCATCCAGCATGTCGAGGCATTGCCCGACATCTATTCCTCTTCGTTCGAACATGGCGGCATTACGCTTATCGACGACAATGCGCTTGAAGAGCCTGTCCCCGAGGACCAACGGATTGTCATGCCGATGTTCATTGCGATGGACCGGCCAAAGCATACCGAGGAACGCCGGGTCATTGCACCTGCCTTTACGCCAGGCGAAATGGAGCGCATGTCGCACGATATCCGCCGCCGCACGGGAGAGCTGCTCGACTCACTTCCTGTCGGCAAGGCGTTCGACTGGGTCGATCTGGTTTCGATCGAATTGACCACACAAATGCTCGCATTGATTTTCGACTTCCCGTGGGAAGACCGGCGCAAGCTGACCGAATGGTCGGACTGGGCGGGCGATGTCGAACTGTTCCGCACCGAAGAAACGCGCAAGGCACGGCTCGAAAAAATGTTCGAAATGGGCGCCTATTTCCAACGTCTCTGGGAAGAGCGCAAGGATCGGGGCGAAGCGCCGGACCTCATCAGCCGGATGATCCATTCACCGATGAAGGACATGAACCAGTTCGAATATATGGGCAATCTGATCCTGCTAATCGTCGGCGGCAATGATACCACGCGCAATTCGATGTCGGGCTATGCCTATGGCTTGCACAGCTTTCAGGACGAGCGCGAGAAGCTCGAAAAGAACCCGGAATTCATCCCCAATGCGGTCAGCGAAATCATTCGCTGGCAAACTCCGCTTGCCCATATGCGCCGCACTGCAACGCAGGATCACGACCTTTTCGGTGCGCCGATTAAGGCAGGCGACAAGATCGGGATGTGGTATTTGTCGGCCAATCGCGATGAAAGCGTCTTCCAAAATCCCGATAAGCTGATCGTCGACCGCGAAAATGCGCGCCGGCACTTGGCTTTCGGCTATGGAATTCACCGCTGTGTGGGCGCGCGGCTGGCGGAACTGCAGATTCGAATTCTGCTTGAAGAAATGGCAAAACGGCGTTTGCGGCCCAACGTGGTCGCCGAACCTGAGCGGGTCGCCGGTTGCTTTGTCCATGGCTACAAGAAAATGCAGGTCGAGCTCTCGCAATATTGAGGTGAAACCTTTTGGCTGCAGGCTGCGTATTTATAACTGACAATAGTTAGAGGATGTACGCCATGCAGTTTTCCAAACGCCAGTTTCTGTCATTGACCAGCATAGGGGCCGCTGCCTTTGTGTTCGGTTGCGGCAAGGATGCAAAGGCCAAAACACGTTTTGAGGTGACTCTCAGCGACACTGAATGGAAAAAGCGCCTTTCGCCAGCTGCCTACCGCGTACTTCGGCAGGAAGACACCGAGCGGCCGTACACCAGCCCATTGAACAAGGAAAAGCGCAAAGGGACATTCGTCTGTGCCGGGTGCGACAAGAGGCTGTTTTCCTCGACCACCAAATATGACAGTGGCACCGGCTGGCCGAGTTTTTACCAGCCGCTCGCAGGCGGCGTCGGGACAAAGACCGATTACAAGATCGGCTTACCCCGCACAGAAGTCCATTGCGCGCGTTGTGGCGGACATCTGGGGCATGTGTTCGACGACGGTCCGAAGCCTACCGGAAAGCGTTATTGCATGAACGGTGTGGCGATGAAATTCGTCGCTGGCTAGTTCGGCTTTTTCTCACCGATTCCGGAAAAATCAAGTTCAGCGGGCTTTTTTGCCGCGTCGGCTTTACCGTGATTCTCGATGATCGAAACTATCGCACCTGCACGCCCATCCTGCTTGGCATAGTCGCGCGCTGAATAGCCGGCGCGGCTGTCCTTCTTGTCGGGGTTTGCACCTGCCTTGAGCAGCGCGCGAACCGCTTCGGCATTGCGTAGCTGCACCGCAAGAATGAGCGCGGTTTCGCCCGAACGGTTGGTCTGGTCGACAGTGGCCTTTTTCCGGACCAGCGTATCGATGCCCTCGACATAGCCCAATTGCGTCGCCAGCATCAGTGGCGTTGTGCCCTTTTTGTCGGCAAGATTGGGATTCGCACCTTTTTGCAACAAATAGCCGAGCCAGGTCGAATCGCGGCGCTGGATGACAATGTGCAATGCGGTCTCGCCGCTCGTACTGTCGCGCGTGTTGATAATCACGGTGCCCGGCTCGGCTAGGAATTTCTCGGCCTCCTCGCCTTTGCGTTCTTTGACGGCTTTCAGGAAGTTATAGCTGTCGGAAAACTGCGCCGCGACAGGCGACGTCGCCAGCATCGCGGCGGCGACCGCGGTAATCATCAGTTTCGTTTTCAAGGATACACGCCCCATAATTTCAACCCAAGCTGCTTGATATCCGAGCGTTAGCAGACCATGTCTGGCCTCGCTATGAACAAAAATCTCCTCAATGCTCTATCCGCCGCGTTTTTACTGGTTTCTTGCTCGGGCGAGCCGACCCAGCCTTCATTGGCCGAAGCTCCGCTCGCGGGAGCCGCAATCGGCGGCGATTTCAGCCTGACCGATCAGGATGGCAACAAGCGGACCTGGAACGAATTCGACGGTAAATATCGCATCGTCTATTTCGGCTACACCAGTTGTCCCGATATCTGCACGCCCGATATGCAGAATTTGATGGCTGGGCTGAAGGCGTTCGAAAAAGCCAACCCTGACCTCGCCGCGAAAATCCAGCCCATATTCATCACCGTCGATCCGAAGCGCGATACGCCCGCGGTTCTCAAACAATTTGTCAGCGCCTTTCATCCGCGCGCTATTGGCCTGACCGGCACCGATGCCGAAATTGCCAATGCGACCAAAAAATTTGCGGTCTATGCAAGCCGCGTCGAGGGATCGACGCCCGAAAGCTATCTGATGAGCCACAGCCAGACGCCGTATCTCATGGGACCCGACGGCAAGCCGCTGGCGATCATGCCCGCCGACCAGCCCAATACCGATGCCAATGAAGGCGCACCGAAGCTGGTTGAGGCCGAGCTCGCCAAATGGGTGCGATGACCGACCAAGCGAAATTCTGGGAAGCCCCGATAGAATCCCTCGACCGCGCGCAGTGGGAAGCCTTGTGTGATGGCTGCGGTAAATGCTGCCTCAACAAGGTCGAGGATGAGGATACCGGCCGAATTTATGCCACCAACGTCGCGTGCAAATTGCTTGATCTCCAGACCTGCCGGTGCGCTGATTACCGCAACCGCAAGGCGATTGTGCCGGAGTGTTTGCGACTGACCCCGCGCAAGATTGACGATTATGTCTGGTTGCCCAAAACCTGCGCTTACCTGTTACGCGCGGCAAGCGAACCATTGCCCGAATGGCATTATCTCGTGAGCGGAAACCGCGAGACGATTCATGAGGCTGGTATGTCGGTCAAAGGTCGGGCAATATCCGAGCTCCATGCTGGGCCACTTGAAAACCATATTGTCGACCAACCTCTTTGATAATGGCCTCTCTGATCCGGAGGTAGATATCGAAGGCGAGAGTGTGCCGGTGCGTATCCGGCGCAACCCGCGTGCGCGGCGGATTTCTATGCGCGCCGATGCAGTGAGCCGCGAAATCCGGATCACCATGCCCAGTTACACGCCCACCAATGTCGCGCTCGATTTTGTCGCCAAAAAGCGCGAATGGATCGCGGCCCGCCTGCAAAGCGCACCCGATGCGGCCCCGATTGCGCCGGGAAGCGAAATTGCAGTTGAAGGTGAGGCACATCTCATCGAATGGCGCGAAGACTGGCCGCGAAGTATTCGCTGCGGCGAAGGCATGTTGCGCTTGGGTGGACCTGAAGCCTCAGTCGAGACGCGCGTCCTGCGTTGGCTAAAATCCGAAGCACGTCGCATCTACACAAACGAAATCCGATATTATTGCGACAAGGCAGGCGAACCCGTCCCGCGCCTGTCATTAGGTGACCCGCGCAGCCGCTGGGGCAGTTGCTCGTCGCGTGGCACCATCTCGCTCAGTTGGCGGCTCATCATGGCACCGGCACATGTCAGGCGCTCGGTCATCGCCCACGAAGTCGCGCATATGCGCCACATGGACCACAGCCGCGATTTCTATGCCTGGCTCGACGCTTTATATGAAGGCGACCGCAAAGCGGCCGACCGCTGGCTGAAAATGCACGGCACCGGATTGCAACGCGTCGGCAGATAAGGAGAGCGATATGTTGGAAATGCGAGATAAATGCGAACGCTGTGCAGCGCCGCTACCAATGGATAGCAGCGACGCGATGATTTGCAGTTATGAATGCACATTCTGCAGCCCGTGCGTCGATGGACCGCTTGCAGGCCGCTGCCCCAATTGCAAAGGCGAATTGCAAGTGAGGCCAAAGCGGATCTTGAAGTCGGTTTAACTTCACCCCCTCCCGCTAGCGGGAGGGAAATGAAAACTCAGCCTTTGGCGACTTCGATACCCAGCGCGCCATATTTCTTTTCGAAACCGGCGACGTCGCCTGCGACCAGCAACTGGGCCTGATCGACCCAATTGTCGCGGGCGATGCGACCGGCGAATGTGCCGAGCTTGGAGTCGATTTCGGTTATGTCCGCAGGGCTCCAGTTGGCAACCTGATCGAAACTGGTGATGCCTAAAGATTTGAGCAAAGTGTTGAGCTTCGGGCCGACGCCCTTAAGCAGTTCGAGATTGTCCGGAATGACGGGCTTGGCAACTGCCTTGGGTTTTGACGCGGGTTTGGACTTGGGAGTCGCCTTTGGCGCTGCGGCTTTGGCTGCAACCTTGGGGGCAGCCTTTGCCTTTGGTTCAGCTGCGACTTGAGGTTTGGCTGCGGCCTTCGCCGGTGCTTTAGGAGCCGCGACCTTGGCCACGGCAACTTTGGGCGCGGCGGCTTTCGGCGTTGCGACCTTCGGTGCGGCGGCCTTTGCTGGCGCTTTTGCGGCCACTTTGGTCGGAGCGGCTTTGGTCGCGGCAGCTTTGAGCGGCGCTTGCGCCTTGGGCGGTGCGGTTTTCGACGCCGGTTTCGGATCGTCCATCAACTTCGCGGTGGCGACCTTTTCGGTAACTTTGGGCGCCGCAGGCGGTGGTGCGGCAGCGACAGGCGGCGCGGGAACAGCCTTGGGAGGGGTCACATCTTTGGGCGCATCGCTTTTCTTGACCGAACCCAATGAAAGCAACCACCACATCAGAGCGGTAAAAATAATTATAGCACTGATGATTATCGGCAAATAATTGGACATGAATTTCTCCCCAGAAAAGTCCTCAACTCATCGGTTGCACTAGGGAAATTTTGCACACCATGAAAGCGCTAATCGGGGTTAACCGCATCGCCCTTTCGCTTAATCACGCAGTGGCCTCGCGTTCGACCTCGCGCCAGCCGATGTCGTGGCGGCAAAAGCCGGTCGGGAAGTCGATCGCGGCGACTGCCGCATAGGCCGCCTTTTGTGCTTCGGTGACCGTCGCACCGCGCGCAGTGACGTTGAGGACGCGGCCGCCGCTGGCGATCAGTTGGCCATCCTTTTCCGCAGTACCAGCATGAAAGATCTTGGCTCCGGTTACCTTGTCGAGCCCAATCGCGCCGCCCTTTTCAGGCGTGCCGGGATAGCCATTGGCGGCCATCACCACCGTGAGCGCGGTGACAGGCGAGAAGGTCGGACGTTCAGCCTGTGCCAGCTTGCCTGTCGCAACCGCGAGCATCAGCGCAGCAAGATCGCCTGTGAAACGTGTCATCAGCACCTGGCATTCGGGGTCGCCAAAGCGCGCATTATATTCGATCAGCTTCGGGCCTTCGCTTGTCAGCATCAGACCCGCGAACAGCACGCCCGAATAGGGCATATTCTGCGCTGCCATATAGGCCACGGTCGGCTTGATGATCCGCGCCATCACCTCGGCCTGAAGCGCGTCGGTCAGCACGGGTGCCGGCGAATATGCCCCCATGCCGCCCGTGTTGGGGCCGGTGTCGCCATCGCCGACGCGTTTGTGATCCTGTGCCGAACCGAAGGCTACAACATCGCTGCCATCGGTCAGCGCGAAGAAACTCGCCTCCTCGCCGGTCATGAATTCTTCGATGACGACCGAAGCGCCGGCATCGCCAAAACCGCCGCCGAACATGTCGTCGATTGCTGCCTCAGCGTCTTGATGCGTTTCGACGATAATCACGCCCTTGCCCGCCGCAAGCCCGTCTGCCTTAATGACATAAGGTGGTTTGAAATCTGCGAGGCCCGCGAGCGCAGAAGCCTTGCTGTCGTGCCGTTTGTATCCTGCAGTAGGGATATTGGCGGCGGCGCACATATCCTTTGTGAAGCCCTTCGATCCTTCGAGTTGCGCCGCCTTTTGATTTGGACCGAACACCGGAATGCCCGCTTCGCGCAACGAATCGCCTAGGCCATCGACCAAAGGCCCTTCCGGTCCGACCACCACCAGGCCGATGTCGTGGCCAGCGCAAAAGGAGATGACTGCTGCATGGTCGGTGACGTTCAGTTCGACCAGCTCGGCCTCTTCGGCAATCCCGGGGTTGCCGGGCGCGGCGAACAATGTATCGCATAAAGGCGATTGCGCGAGCTTCCATGCCAGCGCATGTTCGCGTCCGCCCGATCCGATGAGCAAGATATTCATGTCCGACGACCACCCCTATGAAGACCCGCGCGTCCTAGCGAACGAACGCCCCGGCGACAATGCCCAGGCCATGAGCGTGTCGGAATTGTCGTCGGCTCTGAAACGGACGGTCGAAGATCGTTTCGGCCATGTCCGGGTTCGCGGCGAGATTTCGGGTTTCAAACGTGCGGCGTCGGGGCATATCTATTTCAGCCTGAAGGACGAAAATGCGCGGCTTGACGCAGTGATGTGGAAGGGCGGTGCGGCGCGGTTGCCCTTCGCGCCCGAGGACGGGCTTGAGGTAGTCGCGACCGGCAAGCTTACGACGTATGCGGGCCGCTCGAACTACCAGATTGTCGTCGAGAGCCTTGAGGTCGCGGGCGAGGGCGCGATGATGTTGCTGTTCGAGAAACTGAAGGCGCGGCTGGCCGCGGAGGGACTGTTCGCGCCCGAGCGCAAAAAGGCGATGCCGTCATTGCCGCGCGTTATCGGCGTCGTGACCTCGCCCACGGGCGCAGTCATCCGCGACATCCTCCATCGCCTCGCTGATCGGTTCCCCAGCCATGTCATCGTCTGGCCGGTGCTGGTGCAGGGCGAGGGCGCTGCGGCGCAGATTGCGCGGGCCGTGAATGGCTTTTCCACGATGTCGG
>JANLSY010000076.1:0-11485 GCA_031362665.1 Sphingomonadales bacterium | reverse complement strand
CCAAGGCCGAACAATGGGACATGGGCGCGCGCATTCGCGAGGTTGAACAGGGCCCAGATGGCGCTATCTGGTTACTCGAGGATCAGCGCGCCGGTTCGCAAGGCCGACTGCTCAAATTAACCCCAAAGAAGTAAAGCCTATTGGGGGACGGAAGTAACCGTCCCAGATAGGTCTGCCAGAAACGAGCGTACGCGCTTTGCATTAACGCCGAGGTCGCTCACCCCGACCCGGCTAACGGAACGCATGTCAACAATGCTGCCCTCGCCCGTGTCCGTCGGCTTGACGCGCAGCACGATATCGTCCTTGAAACGGAACAAGGCACTGGTTTCGGTCACTTCCAACCGTCCTTCTTCAGGTAGTGACACAGCCACGTCCCAGCCGCGCGCCTCGGCAAGCCGCTCGGCCTTGGCAATAACCGATGGAACCGGCTCGTTAATTCGCACCGATCGGATATCGCCATATTTCTTCTGATGAAGGACGACCCAGCGCTGCTGAGGCGTCATGCCCTTCATTTTTTCGTCGTCCATTCCAGGGATCGCATCAAGATTGTCGGCGCGCAAACTCAGCGTCCGAAACGCCGGTGGGTCTGCAAGGTCGGTGGAAATATCGTGAATTGCGGGCACGGTAAGTGCTGCCATCAGGAAAGTACCCACCCATCCGGCATAGATCAATGCAGCGAGCATCCCTGCCCAGCGTCGCTTCCTTGGGGGCGGCGTTATCGACTTTCTGGCGCGCCAACCGAAGAGCGCGCCGAGCAATATTGCCCCTAGTGCAAGGAAAAACGCCCAAGTCACGCCTTTCAGACCGCTGGTATATTCCCAAAAGCCCCAGCCAGTGCCGAGCGCGGAAATCAGGCCCCAGATAAAGGCCCCTATGCCCGCTATCAGGATAACTGTGCCTTGAATATCGAGTACTTTTTTTGCAGCCACAGGGCTTGGCGGCGGATTTGGCGTTGTTACGGATTCGACCGTTTCTGCCGGAATTGCTTGTTCATCCACGTATCTTACTCCCCGCTGCGACCGCTTTTTTGCGACGCTAACCCAATGGTTGTGCAAAGGCAATTTATGAAAATAATCCTCGCACAAGCACTTACATTCAGTTGGACAAAACAGGCTGGCGCTGACAGGAGACGCCGATGATTTCCGATCCCGCCTTACAAAAGCGTGCACGCCGCTTTGTCCTGCTGACGGTCTTCATCTATTCGGTGGGCTTCGGCATCATCATGCCCGTTTTGCCCGACCTCATCCGCGAGCTCACCAATGTCAGCCTGTCGGAAGCAACGCGTATCGGCGCATGGATCGGCGCGGCTTATGGTATTTTCCAGTTCCTGCTTGGTCCGCTTATGGGCAATTTGGGCGACCGGTTCGGACGACGTCCGGTTTTTCTAGTTTCGCTGTTCGGGTTCGGCGCCGACTTTCTGCTAATGGGCTTTGCGCCTTCGATTATCTGGCTGTTCGTCGGACGATCAATAGCCGGCGGTTTTGGCGCGATTTTTGGGCCGGCGAATGCCGCCATGGCCGATATGTCTGCTGCGGAAGACAGGGCGGCCAGTTTCGGCAAAGTCGGTGCAGCGTTCGGCCTTGGCTTTATCATGGGGCCGGCGCTTGGCGGATTGCTCGCTGAATATGGAACACGCTTGCCGTTTTTCGTTGCCGGGGGGCTTGCTTTTGCAAACGGCATTTATGGCTACTTTGTTTTTCCCGAAACGATGGGAGAGGAACGCAGGCGGCCGTTCGAATGGCGGCGTGCGAATCCATTGGGAGCACTTGCAAGCCTGGGAAAGATAAAGGGCATATTGCCTGTAGCGCTTGTTTATTTCGTCTGGGTTTGTTCGATAAACATCTATCCTGCTTCCTGGGCATTTTTTGCAAGGGCGCAGTTCGGCTGGGATAGCAAGATGACTGGCGTATCCCTTACTCTGGTCGGTGTTTCCATGGTGTTGTTCCAGACATTCATAATCGGCAGGGCCGTGAAACGCTTTGGCGAACGCGGAACGTCCCTGATCGGAATGGGCTTTGGCATTGCCAGCTATCTGATCGTTGCGTTCCTGACCAACGGCACCGTCGCCTTGCTGCTTAACATTATCAACGGATTTTCCGGCATGGCGATGCCCGCAGTCAATGCCATGATGTCGATGCGTACCCCGCCGAACCAACAAGGCGAATTACAAGGATTGACCGGAAGCATGTCGGCGCTGGCATTTTTGCTGGCGCAGCTCGGATACAATAACGCGCTCGCATTTTTCACCTCTCCGGTGGCACCGTTTTATTTCCCAGGAGCACCGTTCATCATGGCTGCGTGCTTCGGGGCGATCGCACTGACCGCATTATTGTTGGTTGCGCGCCGCGATGCCCGAATAGGGACAGCATGACCGATGATGAACCTTGTCGCCCTTAGCAGCGTGCGCGCCGACAATGTCGAAAAGCTACTCGACGACGCATTCGGCGCGGACCGGCGCCAGCGGACGGCCTATCTGCTGCGAAAGAAGATGCCAGTCATCGCGCATCTGTCATTTGCCGTTACTGACCACAATTCGGTTATAGGCAGTATCCAGTGCTGGCCGGTCTCAGTGGGTGACGCGCCATTAATTCTCGTCGGTCCCGTTGCGGTCACACCCGATCGACAAGGTCAAGGCATCGGGCACCGATTGATGCACGCGACGCTCGCCGCGGTGCAAACCGGTGATGCGCCGATGGTGATGATTGGCGACCCCGAATATTATGGTCGTTTCGGCTTCCATGCAATTGGCACAGGCGGCTGGACATTACCCGGCCCGTGCGAAGTGCATCGGTTACTGCTCCGCAATCCGGACGGCATGCCGCTCCCCCAGTTCGGCATGCTTGGTCCGGGGACAAGCCTTTGACGACTGGTGGCTTTAGCCGTATCGCCTAGCTATGCCTTATGACGCGCCAGACCTAGCAAAGCTGAACCTAGCAGATATCGCTAAATTAGTTGCCGAACGAAAATTGCCTCCTGTAGAAAGCTGGGAACCAGAAAATACCGGTGACAGCGAAATGCGGATCGCTGCCGACGGCAAATGGTATCATCAAGGCGGTGAGATTACGCGGCCTGCGATGGTTCGAGCCTTTTCCAGCCTGCTACAGCGCGACGCCGATGGTAGCTATTGGTTGGTAACGCCGCAGCAAAAACTATCGATCAAGGTTGACGATGCGCCTTTTGTCGCGGTCGAGATACAGAGCGAACGCGAGGGCACCCAACGCTCACTGGCTTTTCGCCTAAACAGCGATGATCTCGTCGTTGCGGGGCCAGAGCATGCCATCGAGTTGCGTGACGACCTCCCGTATTTGCATGTCAGAAACGGGCTTTGGGCAAAGCTGTCCCGTTCCGCATATTATGAACTCGCGGAAATCGCACTCAACGAAAGCCCGAAAGATCCGCGTGTCTGGAGCAACGGCGAGATGTTCACGATCGGTGAACCTGCATGAATTGGGTCGCCCGTCTCGAAGCCGCGCTCGATACCTCGCGGAGCATCCCGATCGAGGACGAACGTTATCTTGGGGACAAAGGCCATCGCGCCGCTGCCGTGCTGATCCCAATAACCGATCGCAGCGAACCGGGGGTTATATTAACACAGCGCCCAGATTGGCTGCGCAGCCATGCCGGCCAAGTTGCGTTCCCCGGCGGTAAGGTTGACGAGGTCGATGCCGACGCGATTTCCGCGGCTTTACGCGAGGCGAATGAGGAACTCAGTATCTGTCCGACCGATGTTCAGGTTATCGGTGTCGCTGACACATATTACTCAGGCAGTGGCTATCGTATCGAACCGGTAGTCGGCATCATTCCGCCCGACTTGCCGCTTCGGGCCAACCCCGAAGAGGTGGAAGACTGGTTCGAAGTTCCACTCGCCTTCCTGCTTGACCCCGCCAACGCGGTGAAGAAAGAGACGATATGGGATGGGCAGCAGCGGACATACTATGACATGCAATGGGGCGAGAGGCGGATCTGGGGCGTTACCGCCGGGATTATCGCGAACCTCGCGCGGCGGCTAAGATGAACAGCGTACTTCCCGATGCGGATTGGCAGCAAGCCGACGGCTTGAAGCAGCTCATTGCCGTGCTGATCGATGAACATGGCGGGCCGCGATACGTGGGTGGGGCCGTTCGCGACACTCTACTTGGTCTTGACGTGGCAGATATTGATCTTGCAACTACTTTAACTCCGGATGAGGTTATTGGCCGACTGGACGCGGCGCGGATCAAGGCGATCCCGACCGGCCTCGAACATGGCACCGTGACCGCCGTGGCTGATGGAAAAAACTACGAAATCACGACGCTGCGCCGTGACGTTGCTACTGACGGGCGGCGAGCCATTGTCGCCTTTTCGACGGACTGGCGCGAGGACGCAGCGCGACGAGATTTCACGATCAACGCTCTCTATGCCAACCCCCAAACAGGCGAGATATTCGACTATTTCGAGGGGCTTCGGGATCTGGAAGCTGGCGTGATCCGCTTCATCGGCGATGCTGACCAGCGGATCGCTGAGGATTTCCTTCGTATATTGCGCTATTTTCGTTTCTTTGCACGTTACGGGCACGGACCGGTCGATGGCGAAGCCATTGCGGCGTGCGCAAATGGTGCGCATGGCATGACCGCACTTTCTCGCGAACGGATCGCGCAGGAATTGGTCAAGATATTGGCCTTGCCCAACCCGGTCGGTGCCGTTTCGCTGATGGTTGATAACGGGATTTTCGCGCCATTTCTGCCCGAGCTTGTCGGGGATGTCGTGCAAAAGCTTACAGCATTGACTGACCGCGAAAAAATCCTTCCGCACGCTGTATCGCTCGCGGCTCGACTCTTGACGCTTTTGCCTAAAGATCCTGTCAGCGTGGATCGGGTCGCAGCGCGGCTAAAGCTGTCGAACAAGATGCGCGAGGCCTTGGCAATCCGCGTTTCGTCGCCACAACCCTCGGCCGGCACAATCCGGGCCTTGGCCTATCGCAGCGGAGTTGAATGCGCGCGCGACGCCGCGATGTTATATGCCTCGGATGAGGAACTCGGCAAATGTCTGGCGAAGCTCGACGGCTGGCAAACGCCCAAATTCGACCTCAAAGGCGGCGACCTCATCGGCATGGGGTTGATTGCCGGGCCACTCGTTGCGCGCACCCTGCGGACGATTGAAACGTCATGGATTTCTGAAGGCTTCCCGCCTGCCGACAGGCTCGCCGAAATTGCTGCTCAAAGCGTCGCCGAAGCTCGATCCGCTTCCAAAAACGCATAAGCCGCATCGGCATTTAGCGGTCGCGCATAGTAATAACCCTGCCCCACCGAGCAGCCAAGACGACGCAGCACATCGGAAATTTCCTCGCTTTCGATGCCTTCTGCCGTTGTTTTCATACCCAACGCGCGCGCTAGGGACAAAACCGTGCGCACGATCGCGCGCTTGTCTTTATCGATCATCATGTCCGACACAAAACTGCGGTCGATCTTGAGCACATCGATCGGCAATTGCTGTAAATAGGCAAGGTTGGAATAGCCAGTGCCGAAATCATCCATCGCAAGGTGCGTGTCCAATGACTTAAGCGAATTTAGCAGCCGCTTCGCCCCTTCAGGATCGTTGATAAACGCACTTTCGGTCAGTTCCAGTGTCATGCGGTCGCCCGAGATGTCGGCATCCGACAGTGCAGACCTGACAGCCGCGACGACATCGTCACGCTGCATCTGGACAGCCGACATATTTACCGAAATGCGGAAATCGGAAACCGAGTCCAGACGAACGTCCCAGTCGGCAATCGTCCGCGCGGCTTGATCTAGTGCCCAGCGGCCAAGCGGTACGATGAGTCCGCTCTCTTCAGCCACCGGGATAAAATCGACCGGCGAAATCGCGCCGAGATCAGGATGCTGCCAGCGAGCAAGCGCTTCGAAGCCGCTAAGCGAACCCGTGCCGAGATCGACGAGCGGCTGGTAGTGCAGTTCGAGTTCTCCACTCTTTAGCGCGCGGCGCAAGTCTGTTTCGAGGCTGAACCGGCGGCGCGCGGTATCAACTGAGCCGGTGGCGTAAAGCTCGAACGACTTGGTCAGTTTGGCCTTTTTGAGCGCGATTTGCGCGTGACGCAACGTGTCCATGGGATCGTCGGCGCCGACCTCGCCGACAGCCGCCGCAACTGCACATTCGACCTGGATTTCCAAATTGGAAAGTTGGCACGGATCGACAAATGCCTCGGTCAACCGTTTGGCGATGCGGCCGATGTCAGACGTGTCGTCGCCTAGATGTACGAACAACGCAAATTCATTGCCGCCCAGACGACACAGTATTTCGTTGCTCCGGATGCGCGAATTAAGACGGCGGGCGACGGTGATGATCAGCTCATCACCCGCCATTGCGCCAACCGATTCATTTACCCGGCTGAAACGCGCGAGGTCGATCAGAATAATTGCATAGCCAGTGGCCACGCCCGACTTAACGAGCGCCTCAATCGCCCCCTCGATCTCTTCCTCAAAGCCGGTGCGATTGCAAAAACCGGTCAGGCTGTCGCTTAGCATTTCGCGGCGCAGGTTGATACGGCTGACCGCCTCGGCTGTGCGGTCGACAATGGACAGAAGCAACAACCTACCGTCGCTGCCAAAACGCGCGATGCTGATTTCCAGCTCGCGGCGATTGACCATGTCCTGTGACTGCCAGCACTCAAAATGCGTGTCGCGGCCGGCATCGACCATCGAAAATGCCCGATCGGCCAATGTCGCCATGTCGAGTCCGGATTCGCGTTCGAATCCTAATGCCAGATCATCGAATTTCGGATTGCTAAGAACATGCCGCACACGATCGCCATCGATTCGAAAAATCGCACCAGCGATAGGCAATGAAGCAAGCCAGGCAAATTCAACTTTAGGATCAGCAGGTTGCGGAGCCCGCCCCTTGCTCAGCATATTGCTGAAGGGCGAAGTTACTCGTAGGTCGCGGCGCGCTGTAGCTGTCATTCCCATCACTGATAACCATCAGTTGTAAAAAATCGTCACTTCAATCGTGACAAACAAAAGGTTAATTTTTGTCCGACGGGCGGTTAATCAAACCGGTTGTTCCTCGGAAAACCCTGTGGCGGGAGCCGTCCCGCGGCTCCTCGTGCGACCCGCCAAAGCGACATGTCGTTCTCTGTCCGAGTCCGACCACTGTCGCCGCCCATGGCCCAGCTGAGACCTTCGCTCATCCGGAAACAGATCGCATCGGCCAGCCCGCCATCTTTGTAGCGTTGCAGCGTTACACCCTGCCCCTTAGCCATTTCGGGAATTTCGCCCGTGGGAAAGGCGACCAGTTTGCGGTTGTCACCTACCACGGCAACATATTGGTCCTTCAACAACGTGTCGTCGTCGGTTTCCGGAGGCGCAGGCCGCACAACCTTCAGCTTCGCTCCGGGTTTCAAGGTGACGACACCTCTGCCCTTGCGGGTTTCGGCCATGACGTCGGCCATTTTCGCGATGAAACCCTTGCCGGTAGACGCAGCGAGCAGCATCCGGCCGTTGGGTGTAGCAGGAAATACAGAAACAATGTCGTTTCCGGCCTCGATATCGATCATCGATCCAACGGGCTCGCCAAAACCACGTGCACCGGGCAGCTTGTCAGCACCCAGCGTGTAGAATCGGCCATTAGCGGTAGCAATCAGGATTTTGTCGGTGGTCTGTGTGTGGAACGCAAAGGCGAGGCCGTCGCCTTCCTTGAACTTGTAATCTGCCTTGGCGGAGAGGTCGGCATGGCCCTTCATGGCTTTTATCCAGCCGCGTTTAGACATAATCACGGTCACTGGCTCGCGCTCGACAAAGGCTTCCAATGAAATTTCGCGTGCTTGCCCGGCTTCTTCAAGGCTGGTGCGACGACGGCCGAGTTCGGTGTCTTCGGCATAGCCCTTGCGCAGCGCTGCTAGGTCTTTCTTAAGCCGCGTCTTCTGACGGGCGGGGCTTTCGATCAGTTGAACTAGTGCCTCACGCTCGGCCCTCAACGTGTCGAGTTCGCGGCGGAGCTCCATTTCCTCGAGCTTGCGTAAAGACCGAAGCCGCATGTTTAGGATTGCCTCGGCCTGCCGGTCGTTAAGCTCGAATTCCTCCATCATCACGGGCTTAGGCTCATCCTCGGTGCGGATAATCTCGATAATGCGGTCAAGGTTGAGGAAGGCTATGATATAGCCTTCGAGCAGTTCCAGTCGTGCGTCGATTTTTTCCAGCCGGTGTTGCGACTTGCGCACCAATACTTCAAGCTGGTGCCGCAGCCAGTGGCGCAAAACCTCGCCGATGCTCATCACGCGCGGCGTTCGTTCGGCGTCAAGCACGTTCATGTTAAGCGAAAAGCGCGTTTCGAGATCGGTCAGCCGAAACAAGGCGTTTTTAAGGTCGTCGGGGTCGACATTGCGGCTCTTGGGCACCAGCACGATGCGGATTGCCTCGTCGCTCTCGTCGCGCACGTCTTCCAGTATCGGCAGTTTCTTGTCGGCAATCAATTGCGCGATCTGCTCGATTAACTTGCCCTTTTGCACCTGATAGGGAATTTCCGACACAACAAGCTGCCAGGTCCCGCCCGATTGCTTCTCGATGCCGGTCGCTTCCCATGTGCCATCGTCCATGCGCCCGTTTGAAAAGCGTGCCCGTACCCGCATCGCGCCGCGTCCAGACGCATAAGCCGCGCTTATAACCTCGCGGCCATCGACCAGCACACCGCCTGTCGCAAAATCGGGCCCCTGCACGATCTCCATGATTTGCTCATGCGTCGCTTGTGGCTCGTCAATCAGCAGCGTCGCAGCATCGATAATCTCCGCAGCGTTATGCGACGGAATGCTCGTCGCCATCCCCACCGCAATACCGCTCGCGCCGTTCGCCAACAGGTTCGGAAACAGCCCCGGCATGACCTCGGGCTCTTCGTCCTCGCCATTATAAGTCGGGCGGAAGTCGGTGCCGTTTTCATCGAGCCCATTCATCAGCTCGATCGCGGTCTTGGTCAGACGCGCCTCGGTGTACCGATAGGCCGCAGCATTATCGCCGTCGATATTGCCGAAATTTCCTTGCCCATCGACCAGAGGATAACGCAACGAGAATGTCTGCGCGAGGCGGACCATTGCATCGTAAACGGACTGGTCGCCATGCGGGTGATATTTACCGATGACATCACCGACAACACGCGCGCATTTCTTGTAACCCTGACTGGGGTCGAGCCGAAGCAGACGCATTGCCCAAAGCAGCCGCCTGTGTACTGGCTTTAAGCCATCGCGAAGGTCGGGCAGCGAGCGCGCTGTGATCGTTGACATCGCGTAAATCAGGTAACGCTCTGACAGAGCCGCATCGAACGGCGCATCAACTATCGCGTCGAAAGGATCCTCGGGCAAAGTATCGATTGGGTCAGCCATCGCAGCCCCGATAGCGGGCGATGCAGTGCGCGCAAAGCGCGGAAATCAGCAATCCACAGATTTGTTATACTAGCCCACCTCTGCTAACGGCGCTCGCGACTCCACATCATTTGAAAGCGCCCGCATGATCCCTCGCTATTCCCGCCCCGACATGGTCAAAATCTGGGAACCGGAAAACCGTTTCCGTATCTGGTTCGAGATTGAAGCGCACGCGACCGACGCGCTTGCCGATCTGGGCGTGGTGCCGAAGTCAGCTGCGGAGGCGTTGTGGAAATGGTGGTCAACCAACCCTAAAATCGATGTTGCGGCGATTGACGCCATTGAGGCGGTGACCAAGCATGATGTCATCGCATTTCTGACTTGGGTGGCGGAGCAGGTCGGCGATGAAGCGCGCTTCATGCATCAGGGTATGACTTCATCGGATGTGCTCGATACTTGTCTTGCCGTTCAACTCACGCAAGCGACCGACATACTGCTGGCCGATATCGACGCCCTGCTTGCAGCTATCAAAACGCGCGCGATGGAGCACAAATTTACGCCGACCATTGGCCGCAGCCATGGCATTCATGCAGAGCCGGTTACTTTCGGCCTAAAACTCGCCCAAGCCTACGCCGAATTTGCACGTGGTCGTGAACGACTGGTCGCGGCACGCGCAGAGATTGCCACCTGCGCAATTTCGGGCGCAGTCGGGACTTTTGCCAATATCGACCCGAAGGTCGAGGCGCATGTTGCCGCTAAATTGGACCTTGAGGTTGAACCCGTATCAACTCAGGTTATCCCGCGCGACCGCCATGCGATGTATTTCGCGACATTGGGAGTGATTGCATCTTCAATTGAACGCCTCGCGATCGAAGTCCGACATTTGCAACGCACCGAAGTGCTCGAGGCAGAGGAGTATTTTTCGCCCGGCCAAAAGGGATCGTCGGCAATGCCGCACAAGCGCAACCCGATCCTTACCGAAAACCTCACAGGCCTTGCGCGGATGGTGCGCAGCGCGGTAACTCCGGCGATGGAAAATGTGGCGCTCTGGCACGAACGCGATATCAGCCATTCTTCGGTCGAACGGTATATTGGCCCCGATGCTACGATCACGCTCGACTTCGCTCTGGCCCGCCTTACGGGCGTTATAGACAAGTTGCTGGTCTACCCCGCACGTATGCAGAAGAATCTCGACCGCATGGGCGGACTCGTCCATTCACAGCGCGTCTTGCTGGCACTCACCCAAGCAGGCATCAGCCGCGAGGATAGCTACCGCATCGTTCAACGCAACGCGATGAAGGTGTGGGAATCGGACGGTGGGGAATCGTTGCTGGAATTGCTCAAAGCCGACACGGACGTTGCCGCCAAAATGAGCGCGGAAGAAATCGAAGATCGGTTCAATCTCGATTATCACTTTAAACATGTCGACACTATCTTCGCCCGCGTGTTCGGGGAATAAGCTCTACCCAAAGCCTAAAACTTTCCATAAGGTGTCAGGCTAGGAGAAGCAGAAATGCGATTTTTGAAAACACTCATCTGGGTGACAGTTTTTGTCGGCCTGATCGTGTTTGCGGTCAACAATTGGGTGCCGGTGTCTGTCAGCCTATGGGGTGGCCTCCGACTTGATAGCAAATTGCCAGCCTTGGTGATTGCCGGGTTTCTGCTGGGTTTCTTCCCGCTCTATTTTGTCCACCGCACGATGCTCTGGCGGATGAAGCGCCGGATCATATCATTGGAGGGCAACCAGCGCAGCTATACCCCGCCCGCGCCAGTCTCGCCACCGCCATCCTATGCGTCAGGGGATGCGATATGAGTAACCCGCTTTATGTCGCAATCGATACGCCCTATCTGGAGGACGCGCTTGAGCTAACCAAACGCATCAAGCACCATGTCGGCGGCGTCAAACTCGGCCTCGAATTTTTCTGCGCCAACGGCCATCATGGCGTACATGAAGTGGCAAAGCTTGGTCTGCCGATCTTTCTCGATCTGAAACTGCACGATATTCCCAACACTGTCGCCAAAGCGATGCAAGCCATCAACGCGCTTGAACCCGCCATCGTCACAATCCACGCCGCCGGCGGCCGTGCGATGATGGAGGACGCTAAGGCGGCCGCTGGCGCGCACACGAGAGTGGTCGCAGTAACGGTGCTGACCAGTCTCGAC
>JANLSY010000072.1:0-2214 GCA_031362665.1 Sphingomonadales bacterium | reverse complement strand
ATTCCAGCCGAGGGATTGCAGGCATCACTGAATGCACTTGCTGCTATCGAACCGCGCTTTGCCGATGCGATTGCCGCCACCGGCTACCCGGAGGCGCGTATTCGTGAACCGGGATATGCCACATTGCTGCGTACCATCGTTGGCCAACAGGTCAGCGTCGCCGCTGCAGCATCGGTTTGGAACAAGCTGGAAGCGTTGCTGGGCATCGGCTGCAATCCTGAAAAGCTGATTGCGCAAGACTTCGACGCGTTGCGTGCCTGCGGCCTTAGTCGCCAAAAACAAGGCTATGCGCGTTCGCTTGCCGAACTGGTCCTATCGGGAGAACTTCCCCTCGACGCCCTGCCCTCCGACGACGAGGACGCCATCGCCTATCTGACCAAAGTGAAGGGCATCGGCCGGTGGTCTGCGGAAATCTATTTGCTCTTCGCCGAAGGGCGCACCGACATCTGGCCGGCGGGAGATCTCGCGGTGCAGGAAGGCGTCGGCCGACTGCTGAAACTCGATGCCCGCCCGTCCGAAAAGGATATCCGCGTAATTGCCGAGAAATGGCGCCCGCACCGCGGCGCAGTGGCGATATTCACTTGGCATATCTACGCCAAAGGCTTTCAGGCCATCTAAAGCTTAAGCCCCGGATTGAGCTTCAAGGTTTCCAGAATGAAGCTTTTAGGTTTCTTGAAAAACTTGCTTTCACGGTTGACATGCAGGCCGAGCAATACCGCTGCCTCCATCGCGAAATGCACGCAATTGCGCTTGTTCAGGCTGTAGCTTTTTCCCGGCAGATTTTTCCACTTGTCGACAAACGCCATGAACTTTGCATATTCTGTATCGGACAGCCGGATTGCAAAATGCGGATTGCTGCCGGACACATATTTTGCATCCTTTGTCTCGACCATGCCCATGACGGAGCCCGTCAATATCGCAGGCGATACATTGACTGCGGTAAAGCCGTAGTTGGTATCGACTTTTTCACCGGTCGAATCGACTGTTCCGGTCAGCCGGACAAAAGCATGCGGGAAATAATCGCCAAAATCCCTGCTGTAAAAAGTGGCCACGACTTCTGCATTCGCTGGCGCGGGAAGCTGGCTGAAAAGGGCGGCGACGATTACTGCGTAATAACGAAACATATCTGCTCCTTAGAAGCGCCGGATTTATCCAGCCTTTACGACGCTTTCAAGAAACAGTTGACGCACACGTCAAATTGATGTCGCTGACACGCTTGTGAATAGGAGAGTCGAGAACATGGCCGAACGAGCCAAAAGCATTTTCATCACCGGCGCCGCATCGGGTCTTGGCCGCGAAGTTGCGCGCTATTTTGCCAATATCGGCTGGTTCATCGGACTAGCCGATGTCGATGAAAAGGGGCTCGCCGAAACCGCCGATTTGCTTCCGCCGGGAATGTCGTCGACGCACAGGCTCGACGTCACCGACCGTGCGCAATGGAAACGGGCTGTTGCCGATTTCGCTAAACATACTGACGGCCATATGACGGTGTTGTTCAATAATGCCGGGATCGGTTCCGGCGGGCCAATCCAGGAAATGACCGACGAAGACATCGACAAAATGATCGCTGTCAACCTGACCGGCGTCATCAGCGGCACGCGCGCTTGCTTCGAACTTCTCAAAAACACGCCCGATGCCTGCGTGCTTTATACCAGTTCGGCGGCGGGGATATACGGCTCCGCAGGCCTCAGCGTTTATAGCGCCACGAAATTCGCGGTGCGCGGCCTTGCCGAGGCGCATGACATCGAATGGCGCGGTCTAGGGATAAAATCGCGCAGTCTGATGCCCGGTTTCATCGATACAAATATCATTGGTACGGTCGTTCCCGGTAGCAACCAGACGGGCAAGGACAAACTACAGTCCGCTGGCGTTGAAGTCAGCCCCGTTTCCATCATCGGTCCAGCGGCATGGGAAGCGATTCACGGCAATAATGTGCACACCACGGTAAACAAAATGGCGAAACAACTGGCTTTTTCTGCGCGCTGGTTCCCGAACCGTTTGCGCAAGCAACTCGGCTTGATGGAAGGCCTTGGCGACTTGGTGCGGCCTAACCAGCAATAGCGTCGATGGCAGCAGCCAGATCAATATCGCGCTGCGAAAGCCCGCCTGCATCATGGGTGGTCAGCAATATTTCGACGCGGTTATAGACGTTGAACCATTCGGGATGATGGTCCGCTTTTTCGGCCAATATCGCCACCCGCGTCATGAAACCGA
>JANLSY010000051.1:0-2054 GCA_031362665.1 Sphingomonadales bacterium | reverse complement strand
TTATCGGCAGCGTTTTTTCGCCTTATTATAAGAAATCCGGCCGCGATATTCCGCTCGACCATAGTTGCCTCAACATCGCTCTGTACGGCAAAGGCGCGCGCTGGGTCATGACCGAGCGTGGCGCCGCCGATACGCGGCAGGAGCGCGATGCGCTGAACATCGGCCCGAGCGCGATGCGTTGGGACAAGGACCGCCTGATCATCGACATAGAGGAACGCGATATCCGCCTCGGTATCCCATGGCGGCGGCGGGTAAAGGGGCAGATCATCCTACACCCCGAGATGTTCAACGAACGCAGCTTCAAACTCGATCCCGCCGGTCGCCATTGCTGGCAAGCCATCGCTCCACGCGCCCGGATCGAAGTGAAGATGGAACAGCCCGACATCGCGTGGACCGGCAGCGGCTATCTCGACAGCAATAATGGCAGCGAACCAATCGAAGATGGCTTCCAAAGCTGGCATTGGAGCCGCGCACATGTTGGAAAGCAGGTCGCGGTGACTTACGAAGGCAAACGCCGCGATGGCAGCCATTTCGCCAGCGCTTTGCGCTTCGGGACGGATGGAGTACCGCAAGAGGAAGAACTGCCCCTCGTTGCGCCGTTGCCGCTAACCTGGTGGGCGATGGAGCGGCAGACCAGAGCAGACCGCGGCCATGCGTCGGTTATCAAAACCTGGGAAGACTCCCCGTTCTACGCCCGCACTGCAGTATCAGCGCGGATGTACGGCGAGCCGGTGATCGCGATCCAGGAAAGCATCTCGCTCGACCGGCTGGTCAATCCGGTGATCCAGTTCATGCTTCCGTACAAGATGCCCAGAGAGGTTTAGTCAGCATCGGACGCGGCATCTTTCGCCGCCGCCGCCTTTTCCTTATCCTTTGCGATCTCGCGGTTGATAGACCACAATTGCCAGAAGCCTAGCCCGAGCGCGATGGCTCCGGTGACGACGATTTCTATCCAACCCAGATTGTCGAACGCGCCCTGTTCCATGATGTCTCTCCTTCGCTGTCGCCGGTTTATGCAGTGATTTTCACCTTGGCAAATTCCGTGATGATTTTCACCGCCTGCGCAGGATCTTCCTCATGCGCCAGATGGCCTAACGCCGCCATTTCCTGCGTCTCGCAACCGGGGATCAACGCCACCGCCTGCACCACCGCCGCTTTGGGGATGGCTGCGTCTTTGGCAGCGCTTACCAGCAGCACAGGCGAGGCGAGATTGCCCAGCCTTGCCCCTAACCCCTCCAACCGCCAGTTGGCCATCATGCGGATTGCGCCGTCGCAGTGACCCGATTTGCTGAATAGTCGCGTGTAATATTTTGCGCCCGCCGCATCGATTTTCGAACCCGTGGAGCGCGCCAAGAACTTTACCGTTTGTCCCGGGGCTTGCGCCATGCGGGAGAAGATGATCGCGACGAAGGGGTTGGTGAAGAGCATCTTGGCGAGGCTTGGGAATATCTTTGCGGCGAGGCCGGGGAACGGCATCAATGCGGGTGTGAAGCCGATGAGCGGGATTTGCCATTTGCGGTCGAGCAAAATCTGCACAGCGATGGCGACGCCGGCGCTGTGGCCGACGATGAGGTCGGGGGTGATTTTGAGTTCATCAAGCAACACCGCGACCGATGCCGCCATCCCCTCCAGCGTCGGCCTTTGCCCCATGCCCTTATTGAAGCCGTGGCCGGGAAGGTCCATCGCGACGACAGTGTAATGCTCGGCCAGCAGCGGCATGACATCGCGCCAGCTGTGCGTTGCCGCGCCGGTGCCGTGGATGAGCAGACAGACCGGCCCGCTTCCCATCATCTGCACATGCCATTCATAGCCGCCCGCGCGGACAAAGCTGCTCGCCTCGCAGTTCGGCCAGTCTTTACCGTCGGTCGCCCAGTCGGTGTAGCGCCCGCTCACGCCGCGTTCAGGCTTTCAATCGCTGCGACCATCGCTGCGCTTTGCGCCTGCGGCAGCGGCATGTAGCGGCCGTTCAGCGCGGTTGCGAGGTCCGCTGCTTCTTCGCGCGGGCGTGGAGAAATGTCGATGACGATGCAGTTCAGCCCGAGCGCCGCCACATT
>JANLSY010000040.1:0-1939 GCA_031362665.1 Sphingomonadales bacterium | reverse complement strand
GATCTTCGCGTCGAAGCCTTCGACCGGGCCGCATTGCGACAGGTCGAGCGCCTTGCCCTGCGGAACGCCTTCGACGACGTCGAACAGCACAATGTCGCCAAGGCCTTTCAATGCTGCGAGGTGGGCAAGTGTGCCGCCGATGTTACCGGCGCCGATAAGCGCAATCTTTTTGCGAGCCATGAAAATGATGTCCTTCCCTTAGGGCTTATAGCGGAATTGGGGCGTCGATACGCCGAATCAGGCGTAAGAACAACCCACTAAAGGCCCAAAGTTAAGGCTTTTTCTGATAACAGTTCGCAATAGCGGTAAGGCTTACTTCCCAGCAAGTTCACCCAGCAAAATCTTCCAATGTACGACATTGTCGTCGAGCGCTTTCACCGGCAGGCGTTCGTCCTTGCCATGCGCGCGGAAATCGATTGGCACCACCACCCAAGCTCCGTTCGCGCCATAGATTGGTATGCCCGCCACCCGGAATGGGCGTGCATCGCTGGCCCCCGTAGACATTTCCGGCGAAATCGGCGCGCCGGGGTGGAGCGTATGTACCGCCTTTTCGAATGCGGCGCTGACATCTGCACGAAGAGGTGACGACAAAGACGCAACATAATCGTCGTTGCGGGTCACCGCGACTTCGGGGTCGGACACGATAGCGGACAGATCCTTCTGCACGTCATTAGGATCGACGCCGGGGAATATCCGGCAGTTGATCATCGCGGTCGCCAGTTGCGGCAACGCATTGTCGGCATGCCCGGCGAACAGCCGCGTCGGCACGCAGCGTGTGCGGGTCAGACCAACCTCGGCTTCGTTTGCCTCGATCAGGTCAGCGGCTGCGCCGTCCTTCGGGTTAGCCAGCCACGCGCGCATCGCATCGCCAAGCTCGCCCTTTTCCTGTTTTTGTCGCTCGGTAAAATAGGCGCGCGTGGTTTCGCTCAGCATCGGCTCGAACCGGTGCGCCTCGATCTTGTCCAGCGCATGCGACAGGCTGTAAATCGCGTTGTCCTTGCGCGGTTTTGACGAATGCCCGCCGCGATTTCGCACGGTCAGCGTATAACCGGCAAAGGTCTTTTCCGCCGTCTGCATCAGGAAGCCCGCCGGCCGACCGTCAGGGAAAAACCCGCCGCCGCCGCCATCAGCATTCAAGCCATATTCGACGTTCAGCTTGTCTTTCCACTCGGTCGCGCCCTTGTCGGCGCCAATACCGTTGGTTTCCTCATCGCCTGTGAAGAACACAATGATGTCGCGAGTGGGTTTGAAACCCGAAGCCTTCAGATCGATCAGCGCCTGTGTGATGCCGACAATGCCATCCTTCATGTCGATCGTGCCGCGCCCGTAATAGTAACCGTCCTGTTCAGTCAGCACGAACGGATCGGTCGTCGAATCCTCGCGCTTTGCTTCGACAACGTCCATATGCCCCATGAGCATGATCGGTTTCGCTTTCGCTTTGCCCGTCGCGCGCCAGCGGACGATGAGCGCCGCTGTCTTTTCGGTTACTTTGGAAACATTGTCGGTGCTTTCATACGGCACAACTTCGACATCTGCCGCAGGGAAGCCAGCGGCCTTATATTGTTCAGCAAGATAGTTCGCCATCTCTGGCACTCTGCCGCGTCCGAAGACGGTCGGGATATTGACGACATGCTCGAACATGTCGTGCGTAGCCTTGTGGGTCGCAGGGGAGAGTTCTTTAGACGGTGCGGGCGCAGCCGCAATCGGTGCAGCGGCGATCAATGCGGTGCCAATCAACAATAGCTTCTTCATGTCCGTCTCCCTTTATGCGTTACGCGAACCATGGCCCTCGGCCAGATATTCCTCCGACTGCATTTCCAGCAATCGCGATACGGTGCGGTCGAATTCGAACCTGCCGTCTCCTTGCGAATAGAGAGCATCGGGCAAAGCATCTGCGCTGGCAAGAAACTTCACGCCGTATTCGTAGAGCGCGTCGATC
>JANLSY010000036.1:0-10356 GCA_031362665.1 Sphingomonadales bacterium | reverse complement strand
CCATGCGTAAATTTTCTATATCTTCAAGCGCGCCGGTGGTCACAAAAATGCCGTCCGGTATCTTTTCAGGCCACCGCTGATTTTGCGTGAGATGGACAATGCGCCGGGCAATACCGGCGGCACCGTCCACAAAACGCATATCAGGGGACACGGATGCGAGTTCGTCCTGAACAAGCGGGAAATGCGTGCATCCAAGCGCTACTACATCTAGCCTGTCACCATCCGGATGATTCGTTAATCCGCGCATTGCGTCGGTGTAAGTTTGAGCATCGACCGGTTCGCCACGAAGCTTCGCCTCTGCGGCATAAACCAGCTCAGGCGCAGCGTGACGCAAAAGCGTCATCCCCGCTGCGTGGTCGCTTTGCAGCCTGTCCACATAAGGCTGCCTTATCGTCGCCGCCGTCCCCAGCATGCCTATAACACCCGTTCGAGTTGCTTCAGCGGCAGGCTTAATCGCAGGGACCGTGCCGACAACCGGCACGTCTAAAGCGGCGCGGACGTGGCTAAGCGCAATCGTGCAAGCGGTGTTGCAGGCGATCGTCACCAAGCGCGGACGATATCGTTCAACCAAACGGCCAAGCAGTGCGGGCACACGGGCGGCAATCTCGGATTCGCTTTTGGTGCCGTACGGCAAGCCTGCATAATCAGCGGCATAGACTATCGGCGCGTGGGGGAGCTTTTCCCGCACGGCGCGCAATACAGACAGGCCGCCAATCCCTGAATCGAAAAACAGCAACGGAGCTTCGGGTGGCGGCGATGACATGTTGCGCTGTTATCTACCGGGGTAGCACAACGCAAGCCATGCGCCCTTGAGCAATGAGAACAAAACAGCTACGCAATACAGATATTTAGAGGATTCGTCTGGTGACTGATTTTTGGGTGGGCACGATATTGGCGTTGGTACTGGGTTACTTGCTCGGGTCGATTCCCTTTGGCCTGTTGCTCACCAAATTCACCGGCGGCGGTGATATTCGCAGCATCGGTTCGGGTAATATCGGCGCGACCAACGTGCTGCGTACCGGGCGCAAAGGATTGGCGGCGCTGACTTTGGTATTGGATTTGCTCAAAGGCTTTTTCGCGGTCTGGTTGGCTCAGCGATATTTTTCTGGCAGCGAAGCGATTGCGGCGGCAGGTGCGTTTTTCGGGCATCTCTATCCCGTCTGGCTGAATTTCAAGGGCGGCAAGGGTGTCGCAACCTATGCCGGGATTATGTTAGGTCTATTCTGGCAGGGTGGCGTCATTTACGCGGTCACATGGATCGGCGCGTTGCTGATATTCCGAATTTCATCGGTCGCAGGATTGCTCGCGGCTTTGGTCAGCCCTCTGGCGGCGGCGTATTTCGGCCGATATGATTTGGTTGCAATGCTGGTTGCATGCACGCTGATTATCTTCTGGAAGCATCGGACGAATATCGACAATTTAATCAACGGAACCGAGCCCCGCGTCGGTAAAAGCAAAAGCTGAACGAAAAAATGGGGGGCAGCCAAGACCAGTTCGACCGGCTGCGCCTCATTCGGTCGCCCAACATCGGACCGGTCAGCTACAGGCAGCTGATCGCCCGTTTCGGTTCAGCAACGGCTGCAATGGCCGCTTTGCCCGATCTTGTGATGCGGGGTGGCGGGAAAAATGCCGTGCTTGCCGACCCGCGCCTTATCGAAATGGAAATGACAGCGGTAGAGGCGACTGGGGCACGATATCTGTTTCTGGATGACGCGGATTATCCGGAGTTACTAACCCATATCGACAACGCGCCACCGGTGGTGACTTTCAAGGGCAATCTGGCATTGCTGGCACGCTCCAGCATCGCGATGGTCGGCGCGCGTAACGCTTCGGCCGGGGCATGCCGATTTGCGCGGCAACTGGCCTATGAGCTTGGCCAAAGTGATTTTACCGTCATCTCGGGATTGGCACGAGGTATCGATACTGCAGCGCACGCCGGATCAATCGACAGCGGCACCGTGGCGGTTATCGCGGGCGGGATTGATGTTGTATATCCTCCGGAAAACAGGGATTTGCAGTATGTAATCGCCGAGCGCGGGCTGCTAATTGCCGAGCAACCGCCTAGTACCGAACCCCGCGCGAGACACTTTCCCTACCGCAACCGTATTATTGCTGGCCTCGGCATAGGAACCGTCGTGGTCGAAGCCGCGCCCAAATCGGGGTCGCTTATTACAGCAAGGTTGGCTGCAGAAGCAGGGCGCGAGGTGATGGCAGTTCCAGGCTCTCCACTCGACCCGCGCTCGCACGGCTGCAACCAACTGATCCGCGAAGGCGCGACTTTGGTGCAGAGTGCGGCGGAGATTGCCGAACTTGTTACTCCGCTCGATTTTCGCATGAACCCGATGAAGGCGCAGCCACGGGTCGCGGTGATTGCCGACGATGGCGGCAGCGCGGACCGGAACGCCGTTATCAACCTCATGGGCATGACCTATGTCTCGGTCGACGAACTGGTGCGCCAATCGGGTAGCAGTCAGTCGGTCGTCCAGATGGTCCTTCTTGAAATTGAACTCGCCGGAAAACTGGAGCGCGGGGCAGGCGGGAAGGTACGTTTAGCGGCCTGAATTTTTCGTCTTGACGACACCCCTTTAACCCCATCAGCCTATACGCGTACGCGAGAGATTTTAGAAAAGTTCATATAATCATGCAATTAGTCATCGTTGAATCACCAGCAAAAGCCAAGACAATCGAGAAATATCTGGGGCCTGGATACAAGGTGCTGGCCTCCTACGGCCACATCCGTGACTTGCCGCCCAAGGATGGCTCGGTCGATCCTGAAAACGGCTTCTCGATGCTGTGGGATAATTATGCCGACAAAGCGAAGCAGCTGAAAGCTATTACCGACGAGGCCAAGAAGGCCGATGGACTAATTCTTGCGACCGACCCTGACCGTGAGGGAGAGGCGATTAGCTGGCACGTGCAGGAAGTGCTCGCGAACAAAAAAGCGCTGCCCAAAAATGTTGGGCGCGTAACTTTTAACGCAATCACCAAGCAGGCGGTGACCGAAGCGATGGCGCATCCACGCGCACTCGATGAGGATCTAATCGACGCCTATCGCGCGCGCCGAGCGCTGGATTATCTGGTTGGGTTTACGCTTTCGCCCGTGCTGTGGCGTAAATTGCCTGGAGCGAAATCGGCAGGCCGTGTTCAATCTGTCGCGCTGCGCTTGATCGTCGAGCGCGAGCGCGAAATCGAGGCGTTCCGCGCGCAAGAATATTGGTCAGTAAAGGCCAATATGGAACATAAGGGCCAGAAATTCGATGCTCGGCTAACCCTTCATTCGGGCAAAAAGCTCGACAAGATGGATTTGAAAACCGAAACCGATGCAGAAGTCGCGCGGCTTGCAGTCGAAACCGGCAAATTCAGCGTCGAAAGCGTAGAAACCAAGCCGGTTACGCGCAACCCACAACCACCATTCACTACATCGACATTGCAGCAGGAAGCGGCGCGCAAGCTGGGTTTTTCGGCCAGTCATACGATGCGGGTAGCGCAAGGGCTGTATGAGGATGGCGCGATTACCTACATGCGGACCGACGGCGTGCAAATGGACCACAGTGCGATTTCGGCGGCGCGCAAAACCATCGCTGATCGTTTCGACAGTGGCTATCTTCCCGAAAAACCGCGCGTCTACCAAACCAAGGCGAAGAACGCTCAGGAAGCGCATGAAGCCATTCGCCCAACTGATTTCTCCAAAGATAAGGCTGGATCGGGCGATCATGGCCGTCTTTATGACCTGATCTACAAACGTGCGATGGCGAGTCAGATGGCTTCGGCCCGCATGGAGCGGACCACGGTTGATATGCTCGATGGCACGGGCCAGACCGGCTTACGCGCCACCGGACAAGTGATGAAATTCCCCGGATTTCTGGCGGTTTATGAAGAAGGTTTGGACGATAGCGAAGGCGAAGACGGTGCAATCCTGCCGCCCATGATTGCTGGCGATACACCTGCCAAACATGCCGTGGAAAAGACCCAACATTTTACGCAGCCACCCCCGCGTTTTTCCGAAGCGACATTGGTCAAGCGGCTCGAAGAACTGGGCATCGGTCGGCCTTCTACTTATGCTTCGACAATTCAGGTTCTTAAGGATCGAGCCTATGTTCGTGTAGAAAAAAACCGTTTCTTTGCAGAAGAATCAGGTCGACTTCTTACAGCATTTCTCGAACGTTTTTTTGAACGCTATGTCGCCTATGACTATACCGCTGGCCTTGAAGACCAGTTGGACGAAATCAGCGGCGGGCGTGCCGATTGGCAGGCATTTCTCGAAACCTTCTGGCGCGATTTCAAGCCCAAGACCGCCGAGGTCATGGAGCAAAAACCATCGGAAGTTACTGCCGAACTCGACATATTCCTGTCGCCCTATCTGTTCCCCGAACGCGAAGACGGTACCGACCCGCGCCTTTGCCCGAAATGCGGCAATGGCAGGCTTGCGTTGCGCGGTGGTAAATTCGGTGCATTTGTTGCTTGTTCGAACTATCCCGAGTGCAAATACACGCGCAAATTCGCGCAGCCCGGCGGCGAAAATGGTGAAGACACCGGCCCGGAAGTCCTCGGCGCGCATCCCGAAACTGGCCTTGAGGTCAGCCGTAAATCAGGGCGTTTCGGGCCATATTTCGAAATGGGCGAGGGCAAGGAAGCCAAGCGAGCATCTTTGCCCAAAGATATCCCTGCGGAAGATTTGGGTCTGGAATGGGCTGTGAAGCTTCTATCACTGCCAAGGACTGTAGGCACGCATCCCGAAAGCGGAGACCCGGTAACCGCAAGTATCGGCCGCTACGGACCGTATCTCGCGCACGCGGGGAAATACGCACGACTTCAGTCGACGCTCGAAGTCTTCGAAACGGGCATGAATAGCGCAGTGGTCAAACTCGCCGAAGCTCTAGCGAACCCGGGCCGTGGCCGAGGCGCGGCGCGTGCTCCGCTCAAGGAACTGGGCAAACATCCGCGTACCGAAGCGGAAATCAAGCTGATGGAAGGACGCTTTGGCCCTTATGTCACCGATGGCACAACCAACGCGACATTACCCAAGTCGATTGCGCCGGATGAATTGACGCTGGAAGAAGCCGCGCAGCTGATCGACGCCCGCGTATCAATGCCCCCAAAGGGGAAAAAGAAGGCAGATCCGAAGAAGAAGGCTGCGCCGAAAAAGAAGGCCGCTGCAAAACCCAAGGTTAAAGCAAAAGGCTAGAATTCTATTGTTTTCGTAATCCTGAAACGAATTAAGGATGACGAGTAATAGTTGCGCGAAAGCTTACTCGACCCACTCCAGACCGATATCGCGGTAAATGCTGCGGTCTTCGTCCCATTTGGCGTGGACCTTCACGTGCAGATACAAATGCACCTTCACGCCCATCAGCTTGGCAAGCTCTGTCCGCGCGGCCTCGCCAATCGCCTTGATGCGCGCCCCGCCTTTGCCAAGCACGATTGCCCGCTGCGTAGGCCGCGCGACAAGGATTTGCTGATGGATTTCGAGTGAACCATCCTCGCGCTCGTTGTACTTTTCGGTCTCGACTGCGCTGGCATAAGGCAGTTCTTCGTGTAGCTGCAGATACAGCTGCTCGCGCGTAATTTCGGACGCAATCAGCCGGTCGGTAGCGTCTGACACTTGATCTTCGGGGAAATGCCATTCGCCCTCGGGCATCGCCTGGGCGATTGCAGTTTTAAACTCTGTCAGGCCATCGCCAGTCGCCGCGCTTATATAATAGATCTGCTCGAACTCGCAGAGTTCGGTTATTTTCGTAGTCAGCGACAACAGTTTTTCCTTCGCCGCGATATCGACCTTATTGAGCACCAGCCATTTGCGCTCGGGCCTGTCTTTGAGGCCGTGCAATATCTTCTCGACTTTCGGTCCTGCTCCGGCGCGCCCGTCGACAATAAGCGCAATCAGGTCGGCGTCACCAGCCCCATCCCATGCCGCCGCAACCATCGCGCGATCCAGCCTGCGCTGCGCTGCAAAGATACCGGGCGTATCGACCAGGATGATCTGCGTTTCGCCTTCCAGCGCAACACCCAGCATCCGCGTCCGCGTCGTCTGCGCCTTCGGGCTAACAATAGCGACTTTTTGTCCCACCATGGCGTTTACCAAAGTCGATTTACCCGCATTAGGCGCGCCAATAATCGCGACATGGCCGCATCTCTTGGTCATGCGTGCGCCTCCAAAAATGCCAGAGCTGCGGCCGTTTCCGCCGCTTGCTTGCTATTGGCGCTGGCACTGACGGGGTCGAACCCTTTTACCGTTACGGTGACTTCGAAACGCATGGCGTGGGGTGGGCCTTCTTTTTTTGAAACAACATATTCGGGAACCTTGCGGCCATTTGCGGCGCACCATTCCTGAAGCTCTGATTTGGGATGCTTGGGCGCACCATTTGCGGTTTCTATCAATGGCCCCCAAAGACGCTCAATTAGCGTCCGTGCTGCTTCCAAGCCATAGTCGATGTATAACGCACCAATAATCGCTTCCATGACGTCACCTAGCACATTTTCGCTTTGCTGAGCGCCATCGTCGCGGGCCTGTTTCCCGAGCCGGATATGGGCAGCCAAACCGATTTGCCTTGCTATTTCGGCGCATGTTGACCCCGAGACCAGCGCGTTAAGGCGGTGCGAAAGCCGTCCTTCGGCTTCATCGACATATCGATGATAGAGCATATCTGCGATCACCAGTCCCAAAATCCGGTCACCCAGAAATTCGAGCCGTTGATAATCTGCTTGTCCAGTGCTGCCATGAGTCAGCGCACGATGGTAAAGCGCAACGTCCTTTGGTGTGACGGGTAGCAAAGTTGCGAGCCAGTCCGCCTGCGTTTCGTCGCTCAAAAGCCTTGTCCGATGCGATCGGGACGTGCTGCGGAGAACCACGTCCAAGGAAGCAACCAGCGGGAAGAGCCATCGGTCGAGAATACCGATACCAGCGCGCGACCGACCAGATACTCCTGTGGAACAATACCAATCGCTTTGCCGTCCGCCGGAAACCGGCTGTCGGCGCTGCGGTCGCGATTGTCACCCATTAAGAAAACCTGTCCTTCGCCGACCACAAATGCTTCAGTGTCGTCGCCTGGCAGACCACTGTCCAGATCAAGAATGTCATAGGTGCGGCCATTCGGAAGCGTTTCTGTATAGCGCGGATAGCGGCATTGCGTTCCACCATTTTTGGCACGTTCCTCGAAATCGGGTCGCCAGCAAGGAAAGGGCGTGCCTTCGAGCGATGCTGCATCCTTCATGTTGTCGGTAACGGGGATCACGAAATCGGCAATTCGTTCCTTCTTCACTGCAACGCCGTTGATTTCCAATATCCCGCGGCGCATTTGGATGACGTCACCGGGCAGACCAATGACCCGTTTTATATAGTCATCTTTCATCGTTGGCGGGGCCTTGAATACCACCACGTCGCCACGTTCGGGCTGGCTGGCGAAAATCCGGCCCGGAATGATCGGCAGCGAAAAGGGCATGCTGTAACGGGAAAAACCGTAAGGCCATTTAGCGACGAGCAAATAATCACCGATCAGCAGACGCGGCTGCATAGATTCCGACGGGATGTTGAACGGCGAAACGATAAAACTGCGCAGGATAAATACGAATAAAGCCAGCTTCAGCAGAAAACTGCCATATTCGCGCCATTCGGATGAAGTTTTTCCGCTCGCACCAGCGACCGCAGTCTGGGTTTCGAAGCTTTCGGTCTTATCGGATGTTGATGTCACGCAAACTCGCAAAAAATGTCATTGGTTAACGGATTGGCTGGCCTTCTAATGCGCGGGGCGGCTATTGACCAGTGCCGAGTTCAAGTGACGGCGGTGACGCCATGAAAAGGATGGATGATGATTGCTGCCGATTGGTCTGCTCTGGAAAATGCTGAAACAAAGCCGTTGGTTGCGCTGTTTGAGGCCGATGCCAGTCGCGTTGAAACACTGACTATTTCCGAGCCGGGTTTGAGATTCGATTTTTCCAAAACGCATCTCGACGATACCGCGCTCGACTTTTTTACCCAGATGGCAAATGAAGCAGGGCTCAACAACGCCAAGGAAGCGGTGTTTACCGGAGCGATTGTGAACCCGACCGAGGGACGTGCCGCCGAACACACCGCTGAGCGCGGCATGGGCAGCGCGCAGGCAGTGGCCAATGCGCGCGGGTTTCAGGCGCGGATGCGCGGGCTGATAGAGGCGATAGACGCCGGCGCACTAGGCGACATCAAGCACATATTGCACATCGGGATCGGAGGTTCGGCGCTCGGACCCAAATTGTTGGTCGATGCACTCGGCCGCGACGACGCACGTTATGACGTCAAGGTCGTATCGAACGTCGACGGTTCGGCGCTGGCCGAGGCAGTGAAGGGCATGGACCCGCACAAGACTATCGTTGCGGTCGCATCCAAAACATTTACGACCACCGAAACTTTGCTGAATGCAACGACCGCTATGGAATGGATGTCCGAAGGCGGTGTTATCGACCCTTACGCCCAATTCGTAGCACTGACTGCCTATCCTGACAAAGCAGTCGAGTGGGGAATTGACGAAAGCCGCGTTCTACCATTCAACGATGCGGTTGGCGGGAGATACTCCTTATGGTGCTCGATAGGGTTCCCGGTTGCACTCGGCCTTGGCTGGCCGGTGTATGAAGAATTGCTCGAAGGCGCTGCAGCGATGGATCGGCATTTTCGCAATGCGCCGATATTGGAAAACGCTCCGTCTTTGGCTGCCTTTGCCGATCTTTATTATACGCAGGCCAGAGGTTGCGAAACACGCGCGGTGTTTGCGTATGATGAACGGTTGCGGTTGCTTCCAGATTATCTACAGCAGCTCGAGATGGAATCCAATGGCAAGTCGGTGACTGCCGAGGGCCAACCGCTTGGGCGCAACAGCGCAGCAATAACCTGGGGCGGTGTGGGTACGGACGCGCAGCATGCGGTGTTCCAATTGCTGCATCAGGGAACCCATCTCATCCCCGTCGAATTCATTGCCAGCAAAACGCCCGGACATGATTTCGACCCGGCGCATCATGAAACCTTGCTTATCAATTGCTTTGCGCAAGGTGCGGCATTGATGGCGGGTAAGAGAGCCGATGACTTAGCCCGCAATTACGCAGGGGATCGTCCATCGACGACTATTCTGATTGACGACGTCACGCCGTCAACGATGGGGGCACTGATCGCTTTTTACGAACACCGCACATTCGTCAATGCCGTGTTACTTGGGATCAACCCGTTCGACCAGTTCGGCGTCGAGCTCGGTAAGGAGATTGCCAAAAGCATCGTTGAAAACGGCCCGAGCCGATTTGACCCATCGACCACGGCCCTTATCGAGGCAGCACTCGGCGATATTTGATTTCAATCGCTTTGTTCGATAAGCGAAGCGCAAGTTTGCGATTGGTAATGCGGCGGCGGTGTAACCATATCGCCTTCGCAACAGAAAGATCACTCCATGTCAGACTATGATTACGACCTCTTCGTTATCGGCGCTGGGTCCGGGGGAGTTCGGGCTTCGCGTATCGCCGCTGCGCATGGCGCACGCGTGGCTATCGCCGAGGAACACCGCGTTGGGGGAACCTGCGTTATCCGGGGCTGCGTTCCCAAAAAACTCCTCGTTTATGGCTCGCATTTTGCCGAGGATCTGGCTGACGCAAAGCGATTTGGCTGGAATACGGAAGGCGCAACCTTTGACTGGTCGACTCTGCGCGATAATGTTGCCGCAGAAGTCGATCGGCTCGAGGGACTTTACGGCCAAACCTTTAGCAATGCCGGTGTCGAAGTTATACACCAGCGCGCGACGGTTTCCGGTCCGAATAAAGTGCTGCTTGCGACGGGTCGTGAAATCACCTCAAAAATCATATTGATAGCAACAGGTGCTTGGCCCCTCGTGCCGAATGTACCGGGGGCGGAGTTGGGTATTACTTCGAACGAAGTTTTTCATTTGCCGGAGTTGCCTAAGCGGGCTGTAATTGCCGGTGCCGGCTATATTGCGAACGAGTTTGCAGGCATCTTCAACGAACTCGGCGTTGACGTCACTTTGGTTACGCGTGGTGATAAAATGTTGCGCAGTTACGACCAGGAAATCGTCGAGAAACTAATCGGTGTGAGCCGTGAAAAGGGCATCGATATCCGAATGAACTTCCCGTTCAAAAGCGCGGTGAAGCAGGCCGATGGCAGCTTGCTAATCGACGGCGGCGATCAAGGTATGATCGAAACCGATCTGCTGATGTGGGCGGTCGGCCGCACGCCAAATACCAAAGGGCTTGGAATGGAAGAAGTGGGCGTTGCGCTCGATAAGGACGGCGCGGTCATTGTCGGCGACGACAATCGAAGCAATGTGCCTAGCATCTATGCCGTCGGCGACGTCACCAATCGGGTCAACCTCACGCCCGTCGCGATCCGCG
>JANLSY010000022.1:0-6915 GCA_031362665.1 Sphingomonadales bacterium | reverse complement strand
TGCCGCCAACCGCGCAGCGGCATAGGAAATGATCCCCGCGACTCCCAATAATTTCAGGCTGGTAATATCCGGCAAGGTCGGCTCCATTTCTAAGCGCCGTTCGTATTAGCAGCATTTTAGAAAAATTTCCTGAACAGTTGGTGAGGTATCCGTTTTCGAAATCAGCTTGTGGCATCATCGGCATTGTGACAGCGATACTGCCGATGACATATTATGACCAACTGGACATGATGGCTCGAGGCGGCTCAATCGCGCTGCTCATGCTGTGGTGCTGGCTGTTGCTTCGAGACCACCGCAAAGAGTTGGCGGCCAGACTGGCCGTGGCAATGAATACGGCGATTTGCTGTTACCTGCTTGTCACTGCAGGTTGGTACCGCGAGCCGAACTTGTTTGGCTTTGTGTTGGCTTTGGGGGCCGGTGCCACACCTGGCCTGTTCTGGTTGTTTACCCGAGCGTGGTTCAACGACGAAAAAAGTTTAAAAATCTGGCCGGCCGTCGTCGTCCTGCTATCGGTCGTCAATACCGGCGTCGTTCAGCTTACATTCCCGGCTGATGGCGCGATAAATGCAATATCGGGCGTTATTTTCCGCATCGGAATGCTTGTATTCTCCGCTGCGGCGTTTTGGGCGGTCTGGCGCAGCCGCGAAGGCGACCTCATCGAACAACGGCGAAAATTGCGGCCGCGCATTATCGCGGCTGTCGGGGTCTATGTCGTGCTGATCGCGTTCTCCGAAGTCGCCGCGCACAATGGAATTGCCGACCACGCGCTGATCCGGATTGTGGGAAGTACGATTGTGTTTATCGTTCTGGCCTTTTGCGCTGCGATGTTTTCGATGCGCCAATCCGATTTGTTTGGATCGACGTTGATCGTCCCCAAAACCATTTCTTTGAACAGCCCAGCCGATAATAAGTTGGCCGAAAATTTGCTGGAACACATGTCACGCGAAATGGCGCATCGCGACGAAACTCTATCGATCACAAAGCTGGCCATACAATTGGGCGAACCTGAATACCGGCTGCGACGAATCATCAACGGACAGTTGGGTCACCGCAATTTCGCGTCATTCATCAACGGCTATCGACTTGCCGAAGTAAAGGCGGCGCTGGCAGATCCATCGCAGACGAATGTGCCAATCATCACAATTGCACTCGACGCCGGTTTTGGCTCGCTCGGCCCGTTTAATCGAGCCTTTCGTGAGGCTGAAGGCATGACCCCCAGCGAGTTTCGGACCCGTCAGCTTGGTTGATTTCGAAATCGGCTAGCCAGATTTCAAATTGGCGGAGTAATCGTTTCGGCAAGCAAGCAGATGGTAACCACCAACTGCCAAGGAAGAAAATATGACCACTGGAATTCCTCCCCTCGACATACTGCTCACCAAGGGACAGTATGTTTTCGCCTTTGATTTCGGACGCTACCTTATCGCCGCGTCGATAACTTTCGTCATCGTCGGGCTGTTACGGCGCAGCGCCCTAATGGCGCGAAAGATCCAGCCGCGCGAAGCATCCGCTGCGGACATGCGGCGCGAAGGTTTGCAGTCGCTGCAATCGGCCCTAGTCTATACGATTGGTGCCGCATTTTTGATCTGGGGAAAACAGGTCGGCCTGTTTTACGACATGATGGGTGAAGGCTTCGGACTTGGCACGGACCTTTTGATCCTTGCCGCCATCGTGACTGCGCATGACGCCTATTTCTATTGGGCGCACCGCACGATGCATCATCCGAAGCTATTCAAACATTTCCACCGTGCGCATCACCGGTCGATCACGCCAACGCCATGGGCCGCCTATAGTTTTGCCATTCCCGAAGCGGTGGTGATGTTTATGTTCGTGCCAATCTGGCTGCTCTTCGTGCCGACGCCGGGCTGGGTGCTTTTCACCTGGCTCAATTTCCAGATTATCCGCAATGCGATGGGCCACGCCGGATTCGAATTTTTCCCGCGCTGGTGGCTATCAACGCCGCTGACGAGCTGGATCAATACAACGGTCCACCACGACCTACACCATAATGGCAGCTTCAACCATAATTACGGGCTGTATTTCACCTGGTGGGACAAGTGGATGGGCACCGAGCATCCTAAATATCATGCGAAATTTGCCGAGGTGGTAAATCGTCCGCGCCAAAGCACTGACGATACTGGTGTGCCAGCTGCGGCCTAGGCCGCTTCATCACCCCAAAGCCAGTCGCTTTCGATATAGCCGTAGCGACCGGCATTTTCGAAACGGCACCAGCCTAGTTCACACTCATCAATGCGCCCCACTACACCCGGCTCGACACGCCAAGCAATGCGGGCGGTCGTTTCGGGCGTTTCACGCAGCGAACCAATACCGCTGCCCACGACAACCGCGGTTCGCTTTGGGCTGAGCAAACGGACATGCATCCAGCCTTGATCGCCATCGGGGTCCTCAACCTTGCGCCAGACGCTGTGCACCGCCACCACCTTAACTGGCAAATTCTGTCTCTTATAGACCCACTTTACCGGAAACTCTACGCTCGGACCTGTTCGCATCCGCGCTTCGGGTTCCTCGATCGAGGCCCAATAAGGTGTCTTCTGCTGTGCTTGGGCCAATACTTGGCCGCCAGCAAGTAGCACCGCCGCCAACACGATATTTTTTGCCTGAAATGCCATAGTCTTACCCCACCGAACGCCTCTATACTGTAAGCTATACCGACAGTGCAACCATCCAGTCTTGACGTCACCCGAAAATCGGCTTTAGTCGGCCTATGCCCGAACTCAGCCGCATCGAACGCCCCCGCATCCACGTCACACGCAAATTATTGCCGGCGGTTGAGGCACGGATGGGCGAATTGTTCGATGCCAGTTTCAATGTCGACGATGTGCCGATGAGCCGCGAACAACTGGCAGGTGCGATGGCCGATTGCGATGTGTTCGTGCCGACAGTGACCGACAACATTGATGCTGAGTTGATCGAGGCAGCACCGCCCCGCCTGAAACTCATCGCCAATTACGGCGCAGGTGTGAATCATATCGACCTAGCCGCCGCCAAAGCAAAGAGTATCATAGTTACGAACACACCGGGCGTGTTCACCGACGATACCGCCGACCTTACGATGGCGCTGATCCTCAATGTCCCCCGCCGTCTTGGTGAAGGCCACAGGGCGATGCGCGCAGGCGAATGGGATGGCTGGCGGCCGACCGGAATGCTTGGTCATCGCATCGGCGGCAAAACGCTGGGCATCATCGGATTTGGCCGGATCGGCGAAGCGGTTGCGGTGCGCGCAAAGGCCTTTGGCCTGAACATCATTTACAATAAACGCAGCCGGTTGCCTGCTAGTGTGGAGGAGGAATTGGGCGTCACCTTCGAACCCGATCTCGATAGACTGGTGGCAAGATCGGATATCATAACGCTGCACTGCCCGTTGACGGCGGAGACCGACAAGATCATTAATGCCGCGCGGATCGCATTGATGAAGCCCGATGCCTATATTATCAACAGTTCGCGTGGCGAGTTGATCGACGAAGATGCACTTATTGGCGCATTGGAGACTGGCCGCATCGCAGGAGCCGGTCTCGACGTATACACGCACGAACCGGCGGTCGACGCGCGTTTCTTCTCGGTTCCTAATGTCGTCCTGCTACCGCACCTCGGCAGCGCGACATTCGAAGGGCGTGAGGCATCGGGTGAACGCGTTATCGCCAATATTCGCATGTGGGCCGACGGGCACCGTCCGCATGATCAAGTGCTCGAAGGTTGGAGTTGACGAGCGGCAATGGGTAACTTTCTGTCTAAAATCCGCCATTAACCGTAATTTACACATTGAGCATCAGGCTAGCCTCGCTTACCAAGCTGGCCAAATAATCGTGGCGGGGATGGACATGATCCGGAATTTTTCGAAGCTTACGCTGGCCTTGGCTGCTTTTGCAGCAACCCCGGCTTTTGCACAGGATATAGTGGCTGTACCCGAGGCCAACAGCGGCGACAGTGCTTGGATACTTACATCCTCGGCGCTGGTCTTGATGATGACGCTACCCGGCCTCGCGCTGTTTTACGGCGGCCTTGTTCGCGCCAAAAATTTCCTGTCGGTGCTTGTCCAATGCGGCGCGATTGCTGCCGTGGCGTCGGTTATCTGGATCGTTGCCGGGTATAGCCTCGCTTTCTCGGTCAACGGCAATGGCTACATTGGCGCAGCGGACAATTTCATGTTCGGCGGCCTGCTCGATTCGATCCGTGAGGGACAAAGCATCGGTGAACTGTCCTTTGCCTTGTTCCAGATGACGTTTGCGGTCATCACGCCTGCCCTGATCGTCGGCGCTTGGGCCGAGCGTGCGCGTTTCGGCTGGGTCGTCGCATTCAGTGCGCTTTGGTCGCTGCTTGTTTATGTACCCGTCACCCGATGGGTTTGGGGCGGCGGCTTTCTCGCCGAGCAGGGCGTAATCGATTTCGCAGGCGGCATCGTCGTCCATACAACGGCAGGCATTTCTGCGCTGGTCGTGGCGCTCATGCTTGGCAAGCGCATCGGCTTTCCCAAGACGTTGATGCTACCACACAGTCCGGCATTGACCGTGGCGGGCGCCGGTTTGCTCTGGGTCGGTTGGTTCGGTTTTAACGGCGGTTCCGCTTTGGCGGCGAATGACGCAGCGGCTAGTGCGATTATCAACACGCATGTCGCGGCGTCGACGGCGGCTTTGGTTTGGCTGCTGATCGAGCGAATCAAAGTCGGCAAATCGACCGCCGTCGGATTTGCCACGGGCGCCGTCGCCGGCCTCGCGACGATTACCCCTGCAGCAGGTACTGTCGGTCCGGGCGGGGCAGTTATCATCGGGCTGCTCGCGGGCCTCGTCTGCTTCTGGTTCGTTGGACTTATCAAAGGCACACTCAAAATCGATGATTCTTTGGACGTATTTGCGGTCCACGGTGTCGGCGGGATGATGGGTTCACTTTTGCTCGCGGTGTTTGCCAGCGAAAGCCTCGGCGGCGTCGGCTACGCCGAAGGCGCGGGTATGGCGTCGCAGCTTTGGGTGCAATTAAAGGGTGTTGCCATCGTCGCGGTCTATTCCGCCGTGGTCACGTTGATCATCGGCTATATGGTTTCGATGGTCCTGCCGATGCGGGTCAGCGAAGATCAGGAACGCGATGGCCTCGATATCGCGAGCCACGGCGAACGGGCGTGGGATCTGGATTGATATCTACCGCCGCTGGTCGAACCGCCGCCCGACCATTGCACTCGCGATATTAACCTTCTGGATATCGATCGCGCCGCCTGCGATTCCCCAGCCCCAGGCATCACGCATCCGGCGCTCCATCGGATAGGCCGTCGAATAGCCATAGCCGCCCATCATCTGTACCGCGTTGCCCGTCACATTGCGCGCGATCTGGTTGGCAAAGCACTTGGCGGTGCTGCTATCGAGTATCGATGGAAGCCCCTTGTCGGCATTCACCGCCGCGCGGTAAATCAGCAGCCGCGCCGCTTCGACCTCCATCTGCATTTCGGCAAGTTTCATCTGCACTGCCTGAAAGTCGGCGAGCGGTTTGCCGAACTGCTGGCGCTCTTGCACATAGGCGAGCACATCCTCCAGCGCACCCGATGCCTGCGCCAGCGCCATCGTCGCATTGCCGCAGCGTTCCAGGTCGAAGGCTTCCATCAGCTTCGCAAAGCCACCAGCGGGCACCACGATGTTTTCGACAGGCACTTTCACATTGTCGAGGAAAATGTCAGCGGACGGCACGCCGCGAAAACCCATCAATGTTTCGGGCTCGCCAAAGCTCAAACCCGGGGTGCCTTTCTCGACCAGCACAGCACCAATTCCCTTGGCACCCGGAGCATCCGACAGCCGCGTGTAAACGAGATAGGCATCGCTATGCCCGCCGCCCGAGCACCAACGCTTGCTACCACTGACAGTCACCGTGTCGCCGTCGATCACGCCGCGGGTTTTGAGGTCGGTGAGCGCCGTTCCGGCGTCGGGTTCAGACATCGACACCGCGACGATCATCTCACCCCGGCAAACAGCAGGGACGATGCGTTGTTTCAATGCCTCGGGCGCAAAATGGCGGATCGCATGGACGGGGCCGACATTCGCCTCGAACGCGGGGAAGGCGACCGCACTCGACACCTTGGCGAGTTCTTCAAGAACAATCAGCGCGTCGAGGGTGGAAAGACCCAATCCGCCGAGTTCTTCAGGGATGTTGATTCCAAGAAAGCCCATCGCTGCCATGCGCTTCACCATGTCATGCGACAGCGGCTCGTTGCTGGCCTCAATACCCGATGCCAACGGCGCCAATTCCTTCTGCGCAAAGCCGCGGGCGGTGGCCTTCAGCGCCTGTTGCTCTTCGGTAAGGCTGAAATCCATCGTGGCATCCTTTGATTTAATCGTACGATTAAATCATGGACGAGCGATAAGACTGGGTCAACTACCCTGAAGCGTCAATTCGCGAAACAGGGAGCGGTCGAGTATTTCGTCGAACTTGCATCCCAGCCGGTCGCCTTCGGCCCAGACTGCGGTGGCGCTGATCGGGTTGCTCCCCGCCAGCCGCAACCACAAACGGTCGCCGACCTTGAAACTGCCATCAAGGAGGACGCGACAACCGTAAATCGAGAGATCGACAAGACGCGCTTCGATGGGATGTTTGGCGTGACGGCGAACGGTCGCTTTGCCGAGCAGGACCGGATGGCGCGTAACTTCGCGCTGCTCCAACCGGGCAGGTTCGACCTTACGATATTGCGACGTCATGTAGCCCATCATCATCCCCTACCGAAAGATGTATGCCGGTAAGGTCAACAACAGGTAAAAGAAGCGGCAGGTTTTGTAAAAAATTTCGACGCCTTTTCAGACGGCGTCGAAATCAGTCGCCCGTCAGTATCCGGTCCACAAGCTGCTTCACGGTGGGCACAAAGCCATTCGAATAGAACGGATCCTTGCCGAACAAATAAGCGCTGTGCCCGGCGAACATCAAATT
>JANLSY010000009.1:0-10369 GCA_031362665.1 Sphingomonadales bacterium | reverse complement strand
GGTGTATGTCGGATTAAGCACGTTGCAAAATAAATGTGTCAGCCCTTCGTCCAAACTGGGCTAACGTTCCTACGTACACAGAAGGCTGCTCCCGTTGGGTCCGCGGCATCGTTATGCGCGTGTTGATCTTGCTTTCGGGGTCGCAATGTGGCGGTAAAACAGGGGTTGGCGTACGGATTTGCACTCTATTGCATCGCATTTGCACCGCTTTGGCGCGCGTTTGAACGCCACTCGTGGTCACGCCCGAGAATGTCCTTCGCAACACTTTCATGGCCCCGCCGTTTCAGCGCGGCATCAAAAGCCTCTGGATTTTCGCGGATATATTTCAGGTCGTGCATGGCCGCTGGCTATGCCGAGACCCTGCGTTCCGCGCAACGAAAAAGGGCGGCTCCCCCGAACCGCCCTTTTAAGAACAAGATGCATAGCCCCCTATGCGGCAATCTTGTCCTTCGTTTTTTTGGCAACGCGGCGGCGGGCGAATAGACCTGCTGCTGCTGCGCCAAACAGCAATACCATCGGCGGAGCCGGAACGTCGGTGCCGCCGGTCGAACCGCCCGATCCGCCGCTCGACGACGAGGAGCTGGACGAAGATGACGAAGAACTGCTGCTCGACGAGGACGAAGCGCCGCTCGAACCCGAGGAGGTTCCGCCGAAGGATGACGAGGTGCTGCCACCGCTGCCGCCAAAGCTGGAAGAGCCGCCCGAGGATGAACCCGACGAGGATGAGCTCGACGAAGACGAACCGCTGGAGCCGCTCGAACCCGAAGATCCGCTGGAACCCGAGGAGCCACCGCTTGACCCGTTGCTGCCGCCCGAACCACCGTAACTTGACGAGCCATGGCCGCCCGAACCACCTGGTTTGCCTGAGCTGCCGCCATAACTAGACGAACCATGTCCACCCGAAGCGCCGGGCTTACCGGAACTGCCGCCCGATGACGAACTGCTGCTCGACGAGGAGCTGGACGACGAAGATGAACTCGACGACGAAGACGATGACGAACCGGAGCTGGTCACCGCACCGCTAGATGTGCTGACATTACCCGACGAAGTCGAGACACCACCTGTCGATGTGCTTACGCCACCGGTTGAAGTGGAAACGCCACCCGTCGAAGTCGAAATACTGACCCCCCCGGTCGAAGTCGAAACGCCGCCCGAGGTGCTGGAAGTGCTAGAGCCTCCCGAACCGCCGGAGGAGGTCGAACTTGAGATGCCGCCGGTGCTGCTAGAAGTGGAGGAGATTACAACGGTGCCGCTGCTACCGCCACCGCCGCCAGAAAAGCCGCCGAAGAACCCGCCGCCGAAGCCGCCGCCAAATCCGCCCGATCCTCCTATAACAACAGGAACGCCGCCACCGCCGCCTTCATAAGGTGCAGGCGGCATGAACGGCACGGGAATGGGCGGCATGCCCTGGCTTGCCACAGTTACGACAGTGGGGGTGCAGGTGCTGGTCGTCGTCGTGCGCACGACCTTGCGAACGCGCTTCATCTTACGGACCGGCTTATGGTATGCAATCTTGCGTACCTTGTGCGTTTTCTTCGCAACTTTATGGACCTGCGCAGGGGGCGTATCCGCCACCTGCATTGCGCCGCCTCCGATAAGTGCGCCGCCGCAAGTGCAGGCACATAATTTCGCTAAAGCCATGCGTACTGACATAATCCCGACCTTCTTCAGCCTTGGAACAAATGGTGCAGTCGCGGTGCGGACTGAATCCCCTTGTCTCCTGATGTGCCAAGAAACGCAGAACATAGCCCGAAGCTCAAACACATTAACCCTGTTTGAGAGGCGTCGAGCAGCGATTTCACAAAATTTAAGCGGGCATTTACCAAAGCGTCCCGAACTGGAACTGTTTACAATCGAAGCATTTACTTCGTGCAACAGTTTCCACAGCTTTTGTCTGGCGGATTACATCCGGAACGATTTGCCGCTTGTGCGCCCATAGCCCCGAGTCTATAGGCCGCCCCGAGAGTAGGTTCTAAGCAGATTCCCCGCTTTCTGCAGGGGCTGCAAGAGGTGGAGAATTTATATGGGCGCGAGCGCCAAGCCTCAAGAAAATATCAGCGAAATCAGTAATTTGGATTATGACTTGGATCCGTCATACGTGCCGACTGACGACGAGCCTTTCATGAACGAGCGGCAGCTGAAATTTTTCGAAAAGCAGCTACATGACTGGAAAAACAGCATCCTGGCCGAAGCGCAAGGAACGCTTAACCAATTGCAAGACGGGCCTATCCGCGAACCCGACCTGAACGACCGTGCATCCAGCGAGACCGACTGGAGCATCGAGCTTCGAACCCGGGACCGCCAGCGTAAGCTGATTACCAAGATCGAGGCCGCGATGCGCCGCATCAAAGAAGGCGAATATGGCTATTGCCAAGTCACGGGGGAGCCTATTTCGCTTGCTCGTCTGCGGGCGCGACCGATAGCGACCATGACTTTGGAGGCTCAGGAACGGCACGAGCGGCAGGAACGTGTGTCGCGAGACGACTAACCGAGATAATGCGCCTTAGTTTTGGTTAATTGGTACCGTGCCAAAACGCCGCAATTAACCGCCATATTAACCTTTTAGCTACATTTTCCTGCCAGTGATACGCTCAACATGATGGCAATTCAGCCTCTTGGGTGCGCGATATGAACGATCCGATGAAGTCCGAAACATCCGTTGCCAAACGCAGCCTGAATCGCGACAGCCTGCTTCTCAAGGCAATTCTGCGCTTCCCCAATTCCAAAAATGAAGGCGAAGTACGTATTCGCAACCTTTCGGCAGGCGGACTGATGGCAGAAGCGCCGTTGCGCGTCGTACGCGGCGAACCGGTCGAAATCAACTTGCGCAGTATCGGCTGGATTACCGGGCATGTTGCTTGGGTAACCGAAGGCCGGGTAGGCATTGCCTTCGATCATCCAATCAATCCCAAAGATGCACGCAATCCGGTAGGATCGGGCGAGATCGAGATGCCGAGCTACCTCAAGAAACTGAACAACCCGCCCGCACCAAGCAAGCTTCGTCGGCTTTAATTATCGAGGCAATAGATATCGACCGGTACTTCAATGCGGTCGAGAACGCGGCCCACTGGATAGGCTGACTTTGCACCTTCCTCGATAGCCTTTTCAAGCACTTCGCGTTTCTTAACACCCGATATCACCAATATTGTAGTTCGCGCCGAAGCAATCGCCGCCGCGGTTAGCGTTACCCGATTGACAGCGGCTTCGGGCGGCAGCGGGTCGGGTGCCACGCCGACGGCACGCACATCCTTCCCACCGTTCAACGCATCGTCGAGGTCGGGGCCAGGAAAGATCGAAGCAGTGTGCCCGTCTTCGCCCATGCCCAGCCAAACCAAATCGGGTGGCCAGTGCAGGTCGGCGAGACGGGCATTGGCGGCGTTCCCAGCCAGCTTGTGATCCGCTGCTTCGCTGGTAATCGGAAGGACGCGCGCGCCTTTGGGGATGAATATCTTTGCAATCATCGCCACATTGGACAGCGGGCTGTCGACGGGAACCAGCCGGTCATCGGTCGGCACAATGGTGACATTTTTCCAACGCAAATTGGCCTGCGCCAGTTTTTCCAGAATCGGCTTTGGCGTCGATCCGCCGGGAAAAGCGACTAGCGCCTGACCGCGCGAATCGAGCGCCTGTTCGATAATGAATGTGACGTCACCGACGATCTGGTCGGTCATTTCTTCAGCGGAATCGAATTCCCACCACTCGATTTCTTCGGCCATGACTTGCTCCGCTCATACTTTCAGCGCCGCTGCGGCGCGCGCCGCAGCCTCAATCGCCACGACATCCGGCGTTCCTTTAGCAATTAGCCAGCTTCCGCCAACACATAAAATTTCAGGAACGGCGAGCCAGTCGGCAGCGGTTTCCTGTTTGATCCCGCCCGTGGGACAGAATTTGCATTGCCCGAATGGTCCGATCAGCGATTTGAGCGCAGGCAAGCCGCCATTTGCTTCGGCGGGGAAGAATTTGAAATGCGTAAGGCCGAGATCTAGGCCGCGCATGATATCCCCAGCATTCGCTACACCGGGCAGGAACGGGATGCCCTTGGCGACCGCAGCTTTGCCGAGATTTTCGGTCAGGCCGGGCGAGACGATAAATTCTGCGCCCGCCGCAATCGCACTTTCGAGCCCGGGGATATCGACAACCGTTCCCGCACCGACAATCGCACCGGGTACCTTTTTCATTTCGGCGATGACATCCAGCGCCGCAGCAGTGCGCAACGTCACCTCAAGTACAGGCAAACCGCCCGCGACCAAGGCTTCGGCTATCGGGCGAGCGTGGGCAACAACTTCGATCACCAAGACAGGAATAACCGGAGCGGTACGCATGATGTTTTCGACGGGCTTCATAGGGTATGTTCCTGGGCATAAGCAGCTGCGGCACCGAATAGGCCAGGCTGCGGATGGGTTATCAGTTTGACAGGGATCGATGCCATCAAGCCTTCGAACCGCCCTTTGGCGCGGAAGCGTTCGGCAAAGCCCGAGCGAACAAGAATGTCTTTGATGCGCAGGCCAAGGCCGCCCGCGATGACAACACCACCAAACCCACCTTGCGCAAGCGTGACGTCGCCAGCGACGCTGCCAAGCGAAAGGCAAACCCGGTCGACCGCCGCCGCCGCCAGACTATCCTCACCCGACATACCCAGTTGCCACAATTGTTTGTCGTCGAGTTGTTGGACTGCTTTGCCTTCGAGCGCGGCTAACGACTCATAAATCTCGACAAGCCCGGGACCCGACACCACGCGCTCAACCGATACGCGGCGATACCTTTTACGCAAACGTTCGAGAAGTGCGTCCTCGATGCTGTCGAGTGGCGCAAAGTCGATATGCCCGCCCTCAGTCGCTTGAACGTGATATCCATCACTTTTGCGCCAGACATGCGCAACGCCAAGGCCTGTCCCCGGGCCGATAATGCTAATCGTTCCATTTTCGGCCAGCGGTTGTTGCGGACCGGTAAGATGCAAAAAGTGCTTGGCGTCAGCCTGCGCGACGGCATGACCCACCGCGCCGAAATCATTAACGACGACAAAACTGTCTACGTTCAGTTTGTCGCACACAAAAGAGCGGCGGATGATCCATGGGTTGTTGGTTAGCTTAATGACATCGGCGTCTACCGGTCCTGCGATGGCAATCGCAGCGGCGCGAGGTAGCTGTTCACCCGTAATGCGGCCGAAGTCTTCCCACGCCGTCTGGAAACTCGCATACTCGGCAGTTTTCAAAGTGACCGCTTCACCCAAATTAACAACTCGGCCGCCTTCGACACCGGCGATTGCAAATCGCGCGTGCGTACCGCCAATATCGACTGAGACAATCTGTGTCATAGACCTGCCGCCGCGAGCATCGCCGAACCACCCTTCTCTGCCTCGTCTGCCGTTGCTCGCATAAGCGCGAACAACTCGCGGCCAGTGCCGACATGCTGCGGCGGCATCGGCACTGGCATACGCGCAGCCCATTCGGCCTCGTCAACCAGCACATCGAGCGCACCATTGTTGGCGCAAAGCCTGATGACGTCGCCATCCTGCAGTTTTGCGATTGCACCGCCACGGGCCGCTTCGGGGCTGAGGTGGATAGCGGCAGGAACCTTGCCCGATGCGCCGGACATCCGGCCATCGGTGATGAGTGCGACCTTGAAGCCCTTGTCTTGCAACACGCCCAACGGTGGCGTCAGCTTGTGCAGCTCCGGCATGCCGTTTGCGGCAGGACCCTGAAAGCGGATGACAACGATCACGTCGCGGTCGAGTTCACCCGCCTTAAACGCCGCCAACGCATCATTCTGGTCATGGAACACCCGCACAGGTGCCTCGATGGTCCAGCGCACAGGATCGACAGCACTTGTCTTGAACGTCGCACGGCCCAGATTTCCGGTGACAAGGCGCATCCCGCCGTCCGGGCTGAAAGGGTTGGATGGCGGACGCAGCATCGTCTCGTCTGCAGTCACGGCAGGCGCATCACGCCATGTTATGGCTTCGCCGTCGAGTACGGGTTCCTGACCGTAAGCGGTCAAATCATCCGTAGCAACGGTCATGATGTCGCGGTGGAGCAACCCTGCATCAAGCAATTCGCGAATAACATAGCCCATGCCACCTGCTGCATGGAAATGGTTCACGTCGCCCGACCCGTTAGGATAGACCCGCGCAATCAACGGAACCGTGGATGAAAGTTGATCGAGGTCTTCCCAGTCGATGATTATCCCCGCCGCACGCGCTATTGCCGGAATATGCAGAGCATGGTTGGTTGAACCGCCAGTCGCGAGCAGCCCTACGCAGGCATTCACAATCGCCTTTTCATCAACGCACAGACCCAACGGACGATAATCGTCGCTCTCCCAACCGATTTCCGCCAACCTATGCACCGCAGCGCGGGTTAGTTCTGTGCGCAATTTCGTACCCGGATTGATGAACGCTGCGCCTGGAATGTGGAGCCCCATGACTTCCATCATCATCTGGTTAGAATTGGCCGTCCCGTAAAAGGTGCAAGTGCCTGCGCCGTGGTAAGAAGCGGCCTCCGCCTCCAGCAGCTCTTCGCGCCCCACCTTACCCTCGGCATATAATTGCCGGACGCGTTGCTTTTCCTTGTTTGCTAGACCCGATGGCATCGGTCCAGCTGGCACAAATATTGTCGGCAAATGCCCGAACCGCAGAGCACCGATCAGCAAACCGGGTACAATCTTATCGCAAATGCCCAGCATCGCGACACTTTCGAACATCCCGTGGCTGAGGCCGACCGCGGTCGCCATCGCAATGACGTCGCGGCTGAACAAAGACAGCTCCATCGAGTCCTGCCCCTGCGTCACTCCGTCGCACATCGCGGGGACAGCGCCTGCGACTTGAGCGGTTGCGCCGACTTCGCGGGCGAAAATCTTCATCTGCTCGGGATAACGGCCATAAGGCTGATGCGCGGAGAGCATGTCGTTATAGGCACTGATGATGCCGATGTTCATCGACTTGCCACCGCGAATGACGGCCTTGTCTTCACCGCTGGCGGCAAAGCCGTGGGCGAGGTTACCGCAGCTCAGCGCCGTCCGGTTGAGCCCGGCGTCGCGCTGGCGCGCAATCAGGTCGAGATAAGCGGCGCGACCGGGTTTCGATCGCTCGATGATGCGTGCGGTCACCGCCTCCAAAGTGGTGTGCAGCTTATTCATGCCAACTCACTCCGTCGCGTTCGGCCAGCGCAATTGCCGCATTCGGTCCCCAGCTTCCTGCCCCGTAGTTTTTCGGTTTTAGGCCGGTCGTGTTCCAGAGCGCACGGATGGCATCGACCCATTTCCATTGCGCTTCAACCTCGTCGCGGCGCACAAACAACGTCTGATCACCTTCGATCAGGTCGAGCAACAACCGTTCATAAGCGATCCGCCGCCGTGATCCCGCAAAAGCGGTCGTCAGCGATAAGTCTAGTGGAACCTCCTGCAACGTGATCCCGCCACGATCCAGTCCTGGCTCCTTGGCCATGACCAAAAGCCGCACATATTCCTCGGGCTGCAAGCGGATAACCAGCGTATTGGCTTCCAACCGCCCGCCGCGCTGTTTGAACACATTATGCGGCACTGGCTTGAACTGGATGACGATTTCGCTTCGCCGTTCGGGCAGGCGCTTGCCGGTACGCAGGAAGAACGGCACGCCCTGCCAGCGCCAATTGTCGACATAGGCCTTGATTGCGACAAAGGTTTCAGTGTCTGAAGCTTTGCCGAGGTCGGTGTCGTAGCTTTTTACCGCTTCGCCCTTGACCGCACCGTCGCCATATTGGCCGGTGACCACGTCACCTTCGACCACCGGACGAAGCGCACGAAGTACCTTTACCTTTTCATCGCGGATAGCGGTTGCATCAAGGTTTGCAGGTGGCTCCATCGCAGTGAGTGCGACCAGTTGCAGCATATGGTTCTGCACCATATCACGCAGCGCGCCAGTGTCGTCGTAAAAGCCTGCACGACCTTCAAGGCCAACGGTTTCGCTAACGGTAATTTGCACATGCTCGATGGCGTTGGCGTTCCACAGCGGCTCGAACAGCATATTGGCGAAACGCAAAGCCATCAGGTTCTGCACCGTCTCTTTGCCGAGATAATGGTCGATGCGGAAGGTCCGCTTTTCGGGGAACACCGCATTGACCGCATCGTTGATCTGGCAACTGCTCGCCAGATCATTGCCCAGCGGTTTTTCCAAACCGATGCGGACATTATCGCCCGCTAGCCCTGCGCTCTCGAGGCCCTTGATCGTCGGTTCGAACAAAGACGGGGCAGTCGACAGGAAAATAGACAGTCCACCGGAAATGTCGCCAATCTTGTCGGCCAGCGCGGCAAAGCCATCGGGTTTTGAAGCATCCAACGCCTGATACTGCAGCCGTTGCAAAAAGGCATCGATCATCCCCTCTGCCTTGCGGTCATCGGGCAAAAACTCGCATAACGCGGCGCGGGCAAATTCGCGGAACTCTTCGTCGGTGTAGGTGCTGCGCGCGGTACCGAAAATGCGCAGTTCCGGTGCGATTAATTCGTCGGCATGAAGCGCGTAGAGCGATGGCAGCAACATTCGCCGCGACAAATCACCCGTTGCGCCGAACAATAGCAAGGTTGAACTATGGTCGCTCATCTTCGTCCATCTCCAACGGCTGCGGGGGGCTGACGCGCCGAAATCATGATACCCCTTAACCCGCAGACAGGGAGCGTCTAGGGCTTATTCGTATGCACCAGCATCAACTTACGACGAGCGCCCGTTGTTCGGCGATGCCCATCGACAAGATGACCGGGGTTTCCGCCTGCCGCGCCTGAAAATCGGCTTTGCCCGACAAACCACGCCAACCCGACGCAATGAGCGATTGCGCTGTAGGCGCGCCAAGGGTGGTGCCGGGGCCAAGGACGATGATTTTGTCAGGCGCAAATTCGGCCGCTGCCACCTGCACCCCGCGCGTAAAATTATAAGTATCGTTGAGCTGTGCCCCCAACGTGTAGGCATAAATCGATGCAGGATCGAAAGCCATTGGCGACCAGATTTTTCCCTGCCCATCGATGGCAGCAACTGTACCGCGCCCGAAATCACCCACCGGATTGGCTTCCCGCGCCATCGGCAGTATGTGATCGAGCAGCGGGCTATGAAATGCCGCGTGATGCATCAAGCGCATCGGGAAACGATCGTCTTTGGGCAGGCGTTCGGACAGCCATTTCAGGCCCGCTTCATCCGCGGCAAAAACAGCCATGCCGCCAAGCATGATTGATGTGTGAACGGCTACGTCTGGCAGCTCTTTAGCTTCTGCCAACAACGCACTCATTAAACTCACTTTTTGTTGATCTATTCGCCAGTCAGCATCAACTATGGGCCATACAATCTGTCCGCCGATGCCATGACTGTGCATCAAGCTGCCCATATTATTGACCAGCCGCGCACCACTCTCGAAATCCAATATACCCGCGCAAGCCAGCGCCAGATACCAGCCCATCGAATTGCCGGTGATCGCGACAATTTCGTAACGCTCACGATCAATGGCATCAAAGTCTGCCAGCGCGCATGCGTAGATAAGCAGAGACGCATTCTCCCCCGTCATATGCACCGATGGCGCATATTTGTCTGCGCTATCCAGTTCCGAAATAGGAATCTGACCTTTAGAAATGCGGAGCGCATCGAGCTTTGCAATCAAGTCACGCCGGTCGGCATGATGCGTTTTCAGATAGCCGAGTTCACTGGCGTTATACGTACCGCGACCAGGGCAGACGACCAATGCTGTCTGTTTCATGCCACTGCCGCCTTGGCTGCCTCGATAATTGATGCCTTGCTCGGCAAGACCAATTCAGCCGCTGGGCCCAACGGAATGAAGCAATCCTCCGCCGTAATCCGGCTCACCGCATCGCCACGCCCCGCCTCGGTCAATATCGTCATGAGCTTTTCGCTCAGGCTTCCCGAACGACGGCTTTCATCCACAATCAGGATATTCCTGCACGCCGCGACAGACGCCACGATCGCAGCTTCATTCAAGGGATGCAGCCAGCGTAGATCAATGATCCGCATGTCGATACCCGTTGCGCGGAGCTCTGCTTCAGCCTGACGCGACAGAAAATAACCATTTCCGTAGGTTATAATCGCCAGATCCGTACCACCGCCATACTGCTTGAGTTCACCAAAACCGATTTTGACCGCCTTTTCAGGCGCAACATAAGGCGCGGTCCACGCTGAATCCTCCGGTGTCAGCAAGTCGGTGGTATGATAAAGTGCAATGGGTTCGACAAATACAATAACCCGCCCATCCTCATGCGCCATGCGCACACATTCGCGGAGCATGGCCGGGGCGTCGGCAGCATTCGAGGGACAGGCCACTATGATACCCGGAATGTCGGTCAATACCGCCAGGCTATTGTCGTTATGGAAGTGCCCGCCAAAACCCTTTTGGTAAGGCAG